>JBDSBN010000221.1:0-6414 GCA_039921585.1 Ginsengibacter sp.
GCCAAAAAACTTCTAACAGATTTTCATAGCTTATTTGATTCGGATCATATTAAATCATCAGAGAAAGGGCATGTCCTGTATTTCGATCGGACACCTCTTAAAATGTAGGATTCACTACAAATCCTCCTGAGTAACCATTGGTTACATTTAATATTCCTTTTAAGTTTCGAAAATGTTTTGAGCACCACAAGCACCCATTGGCAAAAGTGGCTTTTTTAAGATTTTTATTCTGGATCATAACAGGATTTCATTTTATAACTCAAAGACTATGAGGCGTTAAGATTAAATAGCCTTGAGAATATCAAGAATTTAGGATTTTAGTATTATAACTTACCAAATAATTCCATTCCAATCTTCATAAAATATCACCATGCAACAGTCGGATTTCAAAATGTATGCAGACTGCATCCGCTATAGTAGAAATTATTGTGCCATGATTTTTAAAACTTAAGTTTCTTATAAAGATTTTACAAATAAATGTAGATAGTGTAGGCGTATTCGTAATTTTAGCGCAAAAGTTATAGTCTGATCTATTATGAAACTCTTTCCGATAAATGCTCCGCAACAATTAGAATTCACCAAAATAAAGACGCTTCTTGAGTCTTATTGCAGATCTGAATATGCCTCAGCTAAAGCAAATGAATTACGCATTCACACGCGCAAGGAATTTATAGAGCCACAGCTTTATCAGACTTATGAATATAAGTTGGTTTATGAAAGCAGTCTCTATTTCCCGGATGATGCAGTTTTAAATTTAAAAAAGGAATTAAAGCTATTAAGCATTGACGGTTCTATGCTTTCAGGCGAGCATTTTTTACAAATAAAAAAATTATGCAGCGCCATTAATCAGCTTTTCAGATGGTTCAATCCGGAAAGAAAAGTATCCTATCCTTATTTATCGCAGATTATTGAAACAACTTATTACGAGAAAAAAATCCCAATACTCATTGATGAAATCATTGATGAATATGGAACCGTAAAAGATAGTGCGTCTGAGAAACTTGCGGGTATAAGAATGTCACTGCATCGAAAAAGAATTGAACTCAAAAGGGTCTTTGATCGGATGATAAGCAAATTAAAAAAGGAAGGATATCTGACAGATATTGAGGAAAGTTTTATGAATGGCCGAAGGGTGCTTGCAGTTTATGCAGAACAAAAAAGACTGGTGAAAGGGATTTTGCATGGAGAAAGTGATAGTCGGCGGACAGCTTTTATAGAGCCGCAGGAAACAACTCATTTGAATAATGATATTATCACTCTGGAAAATGACGAACGCAAAGAAGTGTTTATTATCCTTCAAAAGCTCACCACAAGAATGCGTGTGCATCATCCATTGTTAAGTGCCTATCACGATATCCTGGGAGAGTATGACTTCATTCGGGCGAAGGCCAAACTGGCAATAGATTACCAGGGAAGTATGCCTTCCCTTAAGGATAAAGCAACAGTAAAACTATCTAAAGCGTATCATCCGCTGTTATTTATTTACAATAAAAAATTAAATAAACCAACGATCCCTGTTGATCTGGAACTTGATGATAAAAATCGAATTATGGTGATTAGCGGACCAAATGCCGGAGGTAAAACAGTCACATTAAAAACGGTAGGTCTCCTGCAGATGATGATACAATCCGGGTTATTAGTTTCGTGCAGTGCTGATAGTGAGTTTGGAATATTCCGGCAATTAATGATTCACATTGGTGATACACAAAGTCTGGAATTTGAATTAAGCACTTACTCTTCCCATTTAATGAACATGAAGTATTTCATGGAAAATGCTACAGGTAAAACGTTGTTTTTTATTGACGAGTTGGGCAGCGGAAGTGATCCTAATTTGGGAGGTGCTTTTGCAGAAGTTATTATGGAAGAACTGGCTAAAAAACATTCTATTGGAATCGTCACCACCCATTATTTAAATCTGAAAGTAATGGCTAATAAAGTAAAAGGAATTATAAACGGAGCTATGGCTTTTGATGAGAAAAACCTGAAACCTATGTACCAACTGGTTGTCGGAAAGCCGGGCAGCAGTTATACTTTTTCCATCGCAGAAAGAATTGGGCTGGCTCCTGATCTCATCCAAAAAGCAAAATTGCTGGTAGAAGATAGCCATTTCAAATTAGATAAATTATTAAACAACACGGAACAAGATCTCCAACAGGCACAGATAGAAAGAAAAAAATTAGATAAACTAATCAAGGAAAATGAGCGGCTAAAAAAAGAGATGGAACGTGTCATAAAAAAAGAAGCGCATCAGCAACAGGTCGAATTATTAAAAGAACAAAATAAGATCAACGAAAACAAACTCACCTACCTGAAAGAAACGGACCGCAAACTTAAATCCTTACTGGTTGAATGGCGAAAAACGGAAGATAAAAACAAGGTTATAAAAATGATGCAGGCAGTCTTGTTCAACCAACCTGAAAAGCAAATAATCAAAAAGAAAAAACGAACAATTGACTCTAAATATATCGAGGTTGACGAAGAAATTAAAGAAGGTTCCAGGGTATTAATGACAGCAAATCATCAGGTCGGAAATGTCCTTACTATTCGGGGTAAAAAAGCTGTCGTGCAGGTGGGAACCATTCCGATAACAGTAAATATGAGTGATCTGGTAGTGGTGAAGGAACGGGAAGAGGAAAAAAATTAGAAGTCTACTCTGCAATAAAGAAACCATAGCGGAAGATTTCCTTTTTTACGATTGAAATAAAGCGATTGTTTAATTTCTGTTCTTTACGGTTGTTTGTAAATAAAATGCCGCAATTTTTGCACTTAAATCTTTGTTTGCCATCACGGGTTCCCAACCTGATTGCATCTAAAAATCCGCAACTCAAACAACGTTTTTTTTGACATAAATATTAAAATGAACGAAGTTTGATGAAACATGTTTCATCAAACTTCGTTCAAATCCTTTAGAGTATTAGGTTTCAAAGGAATTTACCAACCATTTTTCAGTATTATGCCAAAATTATCTTTTCATGCTTAAGCAAAAAAAAACAATGAAGGTTAGGCTCTATTGGTTTTATAATTACACACTTTATAAGTTAGTCACATTTCTATAACTTCTCAAAAACCAAATACCCCCACTCTTTTAAATAGACGCTCGTGTTGTATTCAAAATCAATATCAGGACCTCCAAAAACATTTCTGAACACTCCTTTCACCTCATTTACTTCGAAGTCTTTAGGTTGATCACTGCAGTTTAAAACAACCAGAACTTCCTCTTTCTGTAGTTTTCGTAAATAGGAAAAAACTTCATTTTCCTCAGGATTTGATACAATTCTTGTAAGCCCGTTAGGATTTCCGGAACGAAGAGCTTTATTATTGCTCTTTAATGTGAGGAGTGTTTTATAAAAATCATGTAATTTAAAATCGTCTGTCCAATCAATCTGATCCTTATCAAAAAATTGCAACCTTTTATAATTGGGCATTTCCTGGCCTGAATAGATCATGGGCATTCCATTCCAGGTGCAGGAGAAAACAGCAAACAAACGGGCAGAATCACCGTATTTCTCGTACTCTGAACCGTTCCAGCTATTCTCATCATGATTAGCCGTGAAATACAATCTAAAGGCATTACAGGGGAATTCCGTTACCGATTTATATAACACAGTCAGCAGGCTTTGCAAATTCATTTTTCCCTGATAAAAATCATGAGAGGCATGCATCCATCGCCAGGTATATGTTGCATCAAAAACTGCATGATATTCCGGCACTTCACATTCTGCCAGCCAAAAAAGATCCTCTTTCATTTTAGAAATCTTCCTTTTAGCCTCAATCCAGAATTCCAGGGGAACGAGATGAGCCATATCACAGCGATAGCCATCAATATTACACTCATCTATCCAAAACTTCATTGCCTTGATCATTGCCTTATGTACTTCAGGATGTTCATAATTCAATTGAGCTACATCATTCCAGCCGTGTGGGTGCAGAAGTTCTCCATCATCCTTATACACAAAAAATTCCGGATGATCTTTAATCCATGGATGATCATTCCCTGTATGATTGGCTACAATGTCAATAATTACTTTCATATTCAATTTGTGCGCCTCCTGAATTAATGATTTAAAGCCATCCATTGTCCCAAATTCCGGGTTGATAGCACAAAAATCCTGTATCGCATAATAACTGCCCAACTGCCCCTGCCGGTCCTTCTCACTGATCGGATAAATAGGCATAAACCACAGTACTTTTACACCCATATCTTTTAATCGGGGTAAATGCTGTGCGAATGCATCAAAGGTTCCCTCAGCAGTATATTGGCGGATATTGACTTCATAAATATTTGCAGAATAACTCCATTTTGGATGCATAAGTTTGCTTATTTTTTTAGACATAAAGATATTTTTAACGCATAAATAAAGATTATTAGGCTAGCCTTATGAAGCGCATTTAAAGGAATGATTAACTTCGTCGTAATTATGACTATTGCAGTATAGACATTCAATTAAACCTCCCGGAAAATAATCCTCTACAACATGAAAAAATTTGATGTACCGTTAAAATACCGAAGTTCTTTCATAAATGAAATTAAAACAAATCGTCGGCAGAAAGATAAGCTTAAAAAGGATTTTTCTCCAACACGATTAAATTTTGGCAAACTTCAAATTTATCTTGCTCGCCACTTTGGTTTTTGTTATGGTGTGGAGAATGCGATTGAAATCGCATTTAAAACAGTCGACGAATTTCCGGATAAACGAATCTTTTTACTGAGCGAAATGATTCACAACCCTCATGTAAATGAAGATCTTTTGGAACGGGGAGTCAGGTTTCTTATGGATACAAAAGGCAATTCTCTCATTCCATTTGAAGAATTACAACCGGGAGACATTGTCATAACCCCTGCCTTTGGGACAACGATCGAAATAGAAGAAAAACTCAAAAAAGCCGGAGTGCATATCGAGGAATATAACACTACTTGTCCTTTTGTGGAAAAAGTATGGAACAGAGCAAAATCAATCTCTGATAATAAATACTCCATTATTATTCACGGCAAACCCCAGCATGAAGAAACCCGCGCTACATTCAGCAAAGTTTCTTTTCACGCCCCTTCAGTTATTGTACGTGATATGGCTCAGGCTACCGTATTGGCAGAGTACATTAAAGGGCATACGAATCCGGAAAGATTTTACACACAGTTTGCAGGGCAATATTCTGAAGGATTCAAAGTTGAAAGAGATTTGCAAAAAATAGGAGTAGTCAATCAGACCACCATGCTTGCCGAAGACACACAGGCAATCGCTGATTTTCTGAAGCAAACAATGATTGAAAAGTACCAACTGGATGATTCAACTATTTCAAATCGTTTTGCGGATACAAGAGATACATTATGCTATGCGACTACAGAGAATCAGGGTGCAGCAATTTCCCTTTTAGAAACAAAAGCAGATTTAGCCATTGTTATAGGGGGCTACAATAGTTCCAATACGTCGCACCTGGTAGAACTATGTCAACAAAAATTACCGACCTATTTTATACGCTCCGCTGATGAGATGATCTCTCATAAAGAAATCAGGCATTACAATTTGCAGAAGAAAAAAGAAGTTACGACTCTTTCTTATTTACCAGAAAAAAAGTCTGTGTCGATTTTAATTACGAGTGGCGCAAGTTGTCCGGACTCATTGGTAGAAGAGGTGATATCCAAACTTGCCGGATTTTATGGATCCTCTCTGGAGGATTTAGAAATTGAATAGGATCCAAACGGCAAAAGTTTTTCTATTTCGAATCAAATAGTATCCCAGCGAGTAAGCGATTCATTAAATTCGGGCGATATCCTTTTTAATCAAAAGGCAAACAATCTAACCAGTAAAACATAAGCCTTTTATTTTACAGGTTCATCCTCTTTGCCACTTCGTTACCAGCGATCCAACCACTTGTCCAGGCATGTTGAAAATTGAAACCACCGGTAATACCGTCAACATTCAAAATTTCACCGGCAAAAAATAAATCAGGAATTAATTTACTCTCCATGGTTTGGGCATTAATTTCACTCAGCTTTATTCCGCCGGCCGTAACAAATTCTTCCTTAAAAGTTGTTTTGCCTTTAATTTGAAATTGTTCGGCACAGAGTTGTTTGACTAAAATGTTTTGTTGTTTTGAAGGCAAATCCGCCCAGCGAATATCCGGATCAATCCCACACTGATGTAAATGGTATTCCCACAATCTTTGTGGCAGAAAAAATGGATTTCTATTCGCCATTTTTTTTGAAGCGATTTCATGCCGGATGTTTTTCATTTTTTCCAAAAGGGAGTTTTCATTAAAACTGCTCAGCCAGTTAATCGAAATGGAAAAATCATAATTCATTTTGGCCAGTTCCAATGCCGCAAAAGCAGAAAGCTTGAGTACGGCGGGACCACTAAATCCCCAGTGCGTAATTAAAAGAGGACCAGATTGGATCAGTTTTGTTCCGTTAATTTT
>JBDSBN010000222.1:0-9204 GCA_039921585.1 Ginsengibacter sp.
TTATGGGGTCTGTTCAAAGGGAAATACCGGTTGGATCTAAAGATAAATGCACTCCCTGCCTATGGAAGCAGTAATGTCATTTGTGATTTAAAAGTGGAAAGAAATATAAGGTTCTTTTGGGGATTAATAGGTACCGGTTGGGTTAAAACTTCAGATGCGCAGCCACGTCCGTCGCCATCAAATTTAATTCCCTGGGATTGCGTTCCGGGAGGCACTCAATCATCTTCCGGCAGATCTGGTGGTTTTTCCCAGTCCGGAACTGTAGGAGGTTTTTCAGGTGAAAATTTTGAAAATAGAACTTTGTGGGGGTGGCTGTTGGAAGGGCTTTCAAGACCTTTAATCAGTGTAACACAAAGTATAGATATCCCATTTAATCAGGACATCTTTTCATTTGTGCCTATAACAAGCGCGCTGGATATCCAAAATCCGACTCTGGCTTCTTTTTACCAAACTCATGTTTTTCCAGTTGGCGGGCTTTCTGGCTCTGCTTCTTCCGGCTATATGGCCCAAAATAAATTCACTGGCATAATAAATGACCAAAGTGCCACATTATATAACGCCAATCATACAGACTTTACCGTCCGCAATTCTCAATGGATATTCAATGAAATGGAGAATAACAGTCAAACTTATGACTGTGAGGATTATTGCGAGAACAGTATGTCTATTACCGGAGCAAATGAAATATGTTCCACTGCAATTTATAAAGTAAAAGGGCTATTCCCGGGAGCAACGGTTACCTGGAGCGCTACTCCGTCGAATATGGTGGTATTTGATTGTGATACTTGTGCGCAAACAACCATTACAAGAAATGGTAGTGCAAATGGCCAAACAACAATTACTGCTAATATTAGTGGCCCTTGCGGAAATACAAATCTTACGATACCTATTACTGTTGGTGTACCTAATAACCCACTTTCAATATATGGCATACCAGACAACTATAATAGTTGTAAAAATTCCATTTTTAACGTGACTGGTAGCGGTGGTTTTGGTAATTCGGTATGGACTGTAGAAGGTGGGCAAATTATTAGTGGTCAGGGTACAAGTGAAATTTACATCCAACTTGACAACACACCGGGAAACGGCTTTTATATCGGGTTATTTGAAAGTAATGCATGTGGACTTTCAAGTGTTTTAGCCACCAAACAGGGAAATATTTTGGATTGTGATGGTGGTGGTGGCACAACAACAAGAATATCACCAAACCCAACCAATGGACAGCTTACGGTTGCGGTAACAGATGTAAAAACTACCAGAAACTCCATAAAGGCTATAATTGTAAGAAATAAAATGGGCAGAATTTTCACCAAAATGGAATTTCCTAAAGGTGTAACTCAACACACATTCAATATAAGAAATTTACCAAATGACCTTTATTTAATTGAGATTTTTGATGGTAAAGTTTGGTTAGAACATAAAGTTATACTACGAAACTAACGCTAATATGGTAAGAGGTTGTAGTTTCAGAGTTAGATCAATCAAGGTTTACTTGCAGTATGGCGATAGCATAAGAGTATATTTATAGCAGTGCGAGAGATTATTATTAAGGAAAAAATAATGGGTTAATAAAAAATAAATGGTGAACTTGAGTACTAACATGAGGCTGTCTCAAAAGCAGGTAGCCTCATGTTTTTATTTTCAAAACAGGTTGCTTATCCATATCTAGGCATTTCCCATCTGGATAAGTAAGTAGAAAATAATGCAACAATACCAACTTCAAAGAAGTGTTTCGTATGTAACGAACAATGCCATATGTTCACATTTGAGCATTCAAGATCTCTTTCATTTCATTGGAAATAGCAGTGACTTTTTTCACCGTATAATCATACCCAACCATACCCGTTTTAGCAATAGCTATAAGAAACTTTTCCTGATCACGCACAACCGAGATTTCATAATAAAGTTCAAAACTAACTTTTGTAATATCTCCACACGAAACTGTGATTATCAAGTGGTCGTTGTAAAACGATTCGTTTTTGTATTCAACAACCAGTTCATTCATGATCAGAGCAATTCCACCTGCATTTAATTCAGTAAATCCGTGAGTTTGTAAAAATTGCACCCTTACTTCATGAATAATTTCTACAAGCGCTGCATTACCAAGGTGATTCCCATAATTTATATCGGTAATCCTCACGGGTATCCGGAAGGTGCCCAGGACATTTTCCGGTAGATAAAGTTTTACTCTGGCCATATTTTATTCCATATTTCCTGCTGATTCAATCATATCCAGCAAGCCCGCAGAAGTTGGAGGGAAAGTATTTGACAGCATAAATTGTTGCCATTTGTCGATTTTTTCATTCCAAATAGGATTGGGAGGATATTCTTTATCTGCAGATAGAATAAGGGTAGCAGCTTTCATTGAAATGTTCACCGGTTGACCATCAGGCCCTGCAATGGTGATATATTTTTTTGTAAAACCATCTGAAATGGCCGTATTGGAAGAGATAGTCTTTTTCCCTTTCGGAGAATTGATTATTTTTTTCAGCAGTTCATAATTTTGATTGATAGAATCCGCAGAGGCTGAAGAAAAGTAACTATTTTGGGAATTCTTTTCAGTAGATAATTCGCTTACATCTTTGTTTAAAAACTGGTTGCTGGCGAAAATGATTAGAAGAGCTGCCGCTGCCGTCAAACTATAATAAAGGAGTTTAGATTTACCTCTGATTCCTTTAATCCGGACAACTTTTTGATCATCCAGTTCTCCGGAAATTTTACTCCAAAGATCTTCGGGAGGAGGAGTTTCAAAATGATATAATTTATTTTTAAAATTTTGCATGATGCTATAATGAGATAATTTATTTCTTACTTGGTTTCAAATAATTTTCCAATAATTTCTTTAATACTCCTTTTGCTCTGGCTAATTGAGACTTACTTGTTCCTTCAGTGATGCCCAAGATGTCTGCTATTTCTTTATGTGAATACCCTTCAATGACGTGCATATTAAAAACTGCTTTATAACCGGGTGATAGCTCATTAATCACATTTAGAATGTCTTTTGTGGCCAGATTGTCCAATGCATCAAGGTTTGTATCCTCTGCGGTGTTTTCCTGCACTTCGGTAACATTGTAAAGTTTTACTCTCTTTCTATAATGCTCAATTGCGGTGTTTACAAATATTCGTCTTACCCATCCTTCAAAAGATCCTTCTCTTCGGAATTTCTCTAAATTTTTGAATACTTTAATGAATCCTTCCTGTAGAATATCATTCGCATCATTTTCATTTCCTGCATATCTAAGACAAACCCCATACATTTTCGGGGCGAAACGATCGTAAAGCATTTTTTGCATTTGTCTGTCACCATCGATGCATCCTTGTATTAAGTCGATTTCGGAAGGGATATGGTTGCTTTGCAAGTTCAAAATTTTAATTTGGGTTTTCAGAGAAATAGTTCAAACAATTTATTTCATAGATTTCAGATAGTTTACCAGGCCATCAACAGCCTTCCTCCGATGACTATAGATGTTTTTTTCAGCCATCGTCATCTCTGCAAAAGTATTTGAACTGCCGTCTGGAATAAAAACGGCATCGTAGCCAAAACCGGCATTGCCTCTTTTTTCGTTAATGATCATTCCTTTGCAGATGCCTTCAAAAGTATACTCTTCTGAATTAATAATCAAACATATGATCGTTTTAAAGCGTGCTTTTCGGTTTGAAGCATTCTCTAATCCCGCCAGAAGCTTTTTTATATTGTCTTCTGAAGATTTTCCTTCACCTGCATAACGGGCACTTTTTACGCCAGGTTCGCCATTAAGAGATTCAACTTCCAGTCCGGTATCTTCTGCAAAACAGTTTTTGCCTGTGTAACTATAAATTACGCGCGCTTTTTCGCAAGCATTTTCCTCTATACTATCGAATGGTTCCGGAATATCAAAATGAATGTTTTCATCTTCCAGAGACCGTATTAGAAACTCATCATTATTTTGATTAAGAATGTTTTTTACTTCTTCAATTTTGTGGGCATTATTTGTAGCAAAAATGAACGATTTCATATCAGATTGAAAATAGATTTTTGATGCAAATCCAAAGTTTCTTTTTTAAATCTACATCAATTAATATTTTGTCCATGGGAGGATTCAATAAGTAGGTTTGGTTTTGAAATTTTTGAATTTGAAAATCAGGTACATTAAATGGAAGGTTGAGGTCTTTTGTAGATAGTCCAAACGTTAATAATTTTTCACTTTTAAACTGATCAATTAACTTTTCGTAAGTAATATCTGGATTTTGTGCATAGTTGACCAGTGCTATATCCGCTACGGTAAAATTACAAGCAGAAAGCAAATTTGTAAGCATGTCCATTTCTGCATCCGGCAAATATTTATTTTGGGTGTTATTTACTAAAAAAAGTATTTTTTTTTGATTTAAACCAAGGTGTTGAATTTTTGAATCCTTTGGTATGTCAAGACTTTCATCAGATACAACATTGCCAATCAGGCTTTTCTTGTACATATTCTGGCAAATAAATTCTGTTAATTGTATGTTGTCGATTGTCATTTCTAAAATCTTCCTCCTTTTTTTCGTTTCTTTGCAGCAAATTTAATGATATGATCGACATGCAGGATATAATTATTACACAAGCCGCTGAAAGTAAATTAAGCGCAGTGGATTTTAATAACCTTCCTTTTGGAAGGACTTTTACAGATCATATGCTCGTGGCTGATTACAATGAGGGAGAATGGAAAAACGTAGAGATTAAACCATATCAACCTCTTTCGTTTGATCCCTCTATTGCTGCTTTACATTATGGTCAGGCTATTTTTGAAGGAGTTAAGGCATATAAAACGATTGAAGGTAAAGCCCAAATATTCAGACCAGAAGACAATTTTAAGAGATTTAATGTTTCTGCCAGGAGAATGGAAATGCCAGAAGTTCCTGAAGAGATTTTTATGGGTGGCCTAAAGAAATTAATAGAAATTGATCAGGAATGGATACCTGCTAAAAAAGATCATGCATTATATATCAGACCATTTATGTTTGCCACTGATGAAATGATCGGAGTAAGACCTTCACTGACTTATAAATTTATGATTATTCTAAGTCCGACAGGTCCTTATTACAGCGCACCGATGAAAATTTTTGTTGAAGAAAAATATGTTCGGGCTGTTAAAGGTGGTGTTGGATATGCGAAAGCTGCCGGAAATTATGGATCTGCTATGCATCCTACAGAGGAGGCCAAAAGAAAAGGATATGATCAGGTATTATGGACGGATGCAGTGGAGCACAAATATGTGCAGGAGTGCGGTACTATGAACGTGTTTTTTATCATAGGCAATAAAGCAATTACTCCCGCTCTGGAATTAGGAACCATCCTTGCCGGTGTAACCAGAGATAGTACGATAAAGTTATTGGAAGAAATGGGGCTGGAGGTAGAAGAGAGAAACTTAAGTATTGATGAAATTGTTTCCGCATATAAAGACGGATCACTAAAAGAATTATTTGGAACAGGTACAGCCGTTACAATCTCCATGATAAAAGAGTTGTCATATAGAGACTTGAAAATGGATTTTGATGTAGAAAGCTGGAAGATTGCTCCAAAAATAAAAGATAATATGGATGCTATAAAAGATGGTTCAGCAGCAGACAGATTTAATTGGATGACCATAATTTAATTTAAAAACCAGGGTGGTTAAAAGTTTTTTGGTTTCGTTTAAAGCTGAAATAATTGGAGATGATTTTTTTATTTTAATCATTTCATAAATAATTTTGGTTTTCTACAAATCAGCACTTACCTTTGCCGTCCAAAAAAAAACAAGGTAAAAGAATGCCTACAATTCAACAATTAGTAAGAAAAGGAAGAAAGATCATAAGAGCGAAGAGTAAATCAAGAGCACTTGATAGCTGTCATCAGCGTCGTGGAGTTTGTACAAGAGTATATACAACTACGCCTAAGAAACCAAACTCTGCTTTACGTAAAGTAGCAAAAGTAAGGTTGACCAATAAGATTGAAGTAATTGCTTATATCCCGGGTGAAGGGCATAATCTTCAGGAGCACTCGATTGTATTGCTTCGCGGTGGTAGGGTAAAAGATCTTCCTGGTGTACGGTACCATATCGTACGCGGAAGCCTGGATACTGCCGGTGTAAAAGACCGTAAGCAAAGCCGTTCTAAATACGGAACTAAAAAAGATAAAAAGAAATAGATTCTTGTTCACTGTGCAATTCCTGCCAGAGAATTTGAATTCGTTAATCTGAATACATAAATAACCTTCATTGTGCTCATTGAGAGCAGTGAAAAAACAATATAAATACAATGCGTAAAGCACAAGCAAAAAAACTTCCCTTAGCTCCGGATCCAAAATTCCAGGACAAATTAGTTACCCGTTTTGTAAATAACCTGATGTGGGAAGGGAAAAAATCAGGCGCATATAATATTTTTTATGACGCTTTGGAGAAAGTAAATAAAATCACCGGTGAAGATGGATATGAGGTTTGGAAGAAGGCACTTACAAATGTAACTCCTGGTGTAGAAACTAAAAGTCGTCGTATTGGTGGTGCAACTTTTCAAATTCCAGCAGAAGTACGTGCAGACAGAAAAGTATCTTTAAGCATTAAATGGCTGATCAGATACAGCAGAGTTAGAAACGGACGTAGCATGGCAGAAAAATTGGCTAATGAGATTGTAGCAGCTAGTAAAGGGGAAGGTGCAGCATTTAAAAAGAAAGAAGATACACATAGAATGGCTGATGCAAATAAAGCGTTTGCGCATTTTAGAATCTAATTATCAGATGTATTTGAAATAATTACAAAAAGCCTCTCGGTTAAGTCCGAAAGGCTTTTTTCGTTCTATCAGGTTTTTGTATAAAATGAATAGGAAAGAAGATTTGTTTTCTGAAGAGTTATTTAGAAAACAGATGAAATTTGTTTGACACCTCTTTTTTGTTCATCCGTTCATTGAAGCGTAGATGTACAATTGTTAAAGCTTTAAAGAGACAATTAAATTGTTTCATTTATTATCTGATATTTTGTAAATTATTCGTACATTTGCGCCCTAAATTTTATTCGTTTCGGCAAATAAAACTAGTTTGAAAATCACTTATTATATAATTGACTTTCAGTAAAAGCAGGATTTAGAATTAATATTAATAAAAAATAAAAACAAGGCAAATGGCCGACTTAAGATTTCAAAGAAACTTTGGTATTGCTGCTCATATTGACGCAGGCAAAACTACTACTACAGAGCGTATTCTGTATTATACCGGTGTTAACCATAAATTAGGTGAAACGCATGACGGTTCTGCAACAATGGACTGGATGGCACAGGAGCAGGAAAGAGGTATCACCATTACGTCTGCTGCTACTACTTGCTTTTGGAACTTTCCGATGGTTCAGGGCGAGAAAACTGCGGATACACACGAATATAAATTCAACATTATAGATACTCCAGGTCACGTTGATTTTACCGTAGAGGTAGAACGTTCATTACGTGTGTTGGATGGCTTGTTGTCCTTGTTTTGTGCGGTAAGTGGTGTAGAGCCTCAGAGTGAAACAGTTTGGCGTCAGGCTAATAAATATAAAGTACCCCGCATTGGGTTTGTAAATAAAATGGACCGTTCCGGTGCTGATTTCTTAAACGTGGTAAAACAAGTGAAAGAAATGTTGGGTGCCAAGGCAGTTCCTTTGCAATTACCAATCGGTGCTGAAGAAACGTTCAAAGGCGTGGTAGATCTGATCACCATGAAAGCGAAAGTTTGGGACGATGCTTCCATGGGTATGACTTTTAATGAGATTCCTATTCCGGAAGATATGATCGATGATGTGAACGAATGGAGACAACATCTGGTAGAAGCGGTGGCAGAATATGACGAAGCTTTATTGGAAAAATTCTTCGACGATCCTAACTCTATCACAGAAGATGAAATGCACGAGGCTATCCGTAAGGCAACCATCGATATTTCTATTATTCCGATGATGTGTGGTTCTTCATTTAAAAACAAAGGTGTTCAGGCTGCTTTGGATGCGATTGTTCGTTATCTCCCAGGTCCTTTGGATATTGAAGCTATAAAAGGAACCAATCCGGATAATGGAGAAGAGATTGAGCGTCATCCTGATGTGAAAGAACCATTCAGTGCTTTGGCATTTAAGATTATGACTGATCCTTTTGTTGGTCGTCTGGCGTTTTTCCGCGCATATAGTGGTCGTTTGAATGCAGGTTCTTACGTATTAAACACACGTACAGGCAAGAAAGAAAGAATTTCCCGGATTATGCAGATGCATGCTAACAAACAAAATCCATTGGATTTTATAACAGCAGGTGATATTGGTGCAGCTATCGGGTTTAAAGATATTAAAACAGGAGATACTTTGTGTGATGAAAGTCATCCAATTGTATTGGAAGCAATGACTTTCCCTGATCCAGTAATTTCCGTGGCGGTTGAGCCTAAAACTCAAGCAGACGTGGATAAAATGGGTATGGCTATTTCTAAATTGGTTGAAGAAGATCCTACATTAAGGGTTAAAACAGATGAAGAAACCGGTCAGACTATCTTGAGTGGAATGGGTGAATTACACCTTGAAATTATCATTGAGCGTTTGAAGCGTGAATTTAAAGTAGAAATTAACCAGGGTAACCCACAGGTTGCTTACAAAGAGGCTTTCCACAATACGATTGAACATCGTGAGGTGTTGAAGAAACAAACCGGTGGTCGTGGTAAATTTGCCGATATCCAGTTTGAAATCGGACCTGCTGATGAAGAGTTCCTGAAAGAAGACAAAGGTAATTTCCAGTTTGTGAATGGTTTGTTTGGTGGATCAATTCCAAAAGAATTTGTACCTGCTATTCAGAAAGGTTTTGAAACAGCGATGACTACAGGTGTACTTGCAGGTTATCCTATGGAAAGCATGAAAGTACGGGTATTTGATGGTTCATTCCACCAGGTGGATTCCGATGCGATGTCTTTTGAGCTTTGTGCGAAACAAGGATATCGTGAGGCGGGAAGAAAAGCCAAACCGGTTTTACTTGAGCCAATCATGAAAGTGGAAGTTCTTACACCAGATCAGTATATGGGTGACGTAACGGGAGATCTGAACCGTCGTCGCGGTATGCTGGAAGGAATGGATAGCCGCCATGGAGTACAGGTTATTAAAGCGAAAGTTCCATTAAGTGAAATGTTCGGATATGTAACTCAACTTCGTTCATTGAGTAGTGGACGTGCTACTTCTACAATGGAATTCAGCCATTATGCACCAGCGCCAAATAACATTT
>JBDSBN010000223.1:0-4009 GCA_039921585.1 Ginsengibacter sp.
CTTTTAAATTAAAGTAAAAAATCTGCGCAAATCTGCGTTAAAATCCGCGCAAATCTGCGAGAAACAAATAATGGCCTCTCTCCAATCTGCAAGAAACAAAATAAGGCTTCTCGCAGATTTTCGCAGATGGAGGGAACGCAGATTTTCGCTGATCAAAGGCACAAGCTTTTCCTTTCGTCTCTTTTAAATTAAAGTAAAAAATCTGCGCAAATCTGCGTTAAAATCCGCGCAAATCTGCGAGAAATAAACTCTAAATGGATACAGCCAACTTTACATTGAAAGAGAGGTTTTGCCAGATCTTTAAAATGTCTTCCCCTTTTTTTTGGAGAAACCGATTTTCATATATTTATTCGGCGGTGGCGTAAGTTTTTATTTCCAGATCATTCAAATAGGCAACTGTTCTAGAAGAATTTACCAGCTATTTTTGACTATAATGTCATAACAGGAAATGTTCTTTTTTTTAAAACAAAAAGGCAGAGAATCTTTTTATTCAATTCACTGCCCTCTGTCAATTTTATTTTATAATGCTTTCTTTATTTCAAAACCTCTGCTAACTTTTGTGCTAAAGCTTCACCTCGAAGGTTCTTTGCAATGATCACTCCGTTCGGATCTAATAACAGATTTTGAGGCACTGCTCCAATATAATATTGAACGGCTACCTCATTTTTCCAGGCCTTCAAATCACTAACGTGTAACCAGGGTAATTCATCCTCTTTTATTGCCTTTAACCACGCATCTTTTTTATCATCGAGCGATACACCCAGTATTTCAAAATTCTTATCCTTAAATTGATGGTAGGCTTTTACTACAAAAGGGTTTTCTACCCTGCATGGACCACACCAGCTTGCCCAAAAATCAATCAAAACATATTTTCCTTTTAATGATGCGAGAGATAATAGTTTTCCTTCAGTATCCGCCTGAGAAAACAAAGGAGCGGGTTGCCCAATCTGTGTGGCATATGCACTTTCAATATTCTCTTTTAATCGATAACCATCTTCAGTATTGGTAAACTTCGTGCCGAACAAACCATATAGTTCTCTATAGAGTTCCGGGTCTGCGATCATCGATTTATCGGCCATGATATTCCAGCTCACCCAGGATTTTGTATTGGCACGAATAAATGTTTCTTCAACCGGACGAAGATCCTGGAACCCTTCACGCAGCTCAAGGGCTAATGCTTCATATTCAGGACTTTTTTTGTCCTTTATAACATTCTGTCTGTCTTTAATTTTTTCCAGTTTATCGTAAACTGGTTGAAACTGGCGCTGAAGTGCCAAATGTTCTTTATGAGCTTTCGATCCTTTTAATTTTGCTGTTTGCAAGGTTTGTCCCTTTATTGTGATATGTCCTTTATCCAGATAAACAATGATTCCGTCCCTGCCACTCAGTTTACCATCAATTCCCATGGACATCATCATCCTGGGATTATCACTTTCTTTTAAAACGGAAAGTGTCGCTTTGACTGGTTTTTGGATTTCTCCACTAAATCTGAAAGATCCATCTGTTAATGAAATGGTGTCCTTGACGCTATTAATCCCGTTCCGGTAGTGCAGAATCATTTTAGCTGGCTCAGATATCTTGTCGATCTTTCCTGAAACCTTAAAATGAATCGGCGTTGACTGACTAAAGGCCGTAGATCCGAATATCAACGTTGAGACTATTAATACTGTCTTTTTAAATTTCATGAAATTTTTGGTTTAAAGCGACAAAGACTCTTCCAGGAGTCATTCTGAAAGAGTCTTTGTCGCTATGATTGTTTATTTAAGTTCTTATGGTTGGCCGTGCATTCTGGCGGGACAATTTGCCATCACCGCTCTAATTCTACTAACCTGATCGATCGTAAATGAATTTCTTAATGATGGATACCTGCTATCATCCATTGCATTATCTGCCAAAAACTTCATACCGTCTATTCCGGTTTTTACAAGTTCCTGAAACTGATTGGTAGCGATGTATAATCTGGTATCATCACAGTAGTCTTCAAAGGTTGGAGAAGCTACACCGGTTCTTTTTAGACCATAGTAAGTTCCTATAAAAGGAGATAATTCAATTCTTCTGTCCGTGCCTGGAAATAACAAGGTTCTTGGAACACCCACACCATATACAGTATAATTAGTTCCTGTAGGTAATTGTGAAGCATTAGTTATGATATTCGTAATTCCAGGAATAGGACTCTGTCCGGAAGGGACGATCTGATGGTTTGGAGTGTTATTTCCCATTGAATTATTAGCTCCGCTAGGAATGATATAAATATTTAAGAAACGCTTTGGATCCCATGTATAGGATGCGATTTCATTCACTTTATTGAAAAAATCATTTGGAGAAAAGAAGGTGAATTTCATCCAGCTTTTATCATAGCTGATCATGTTATAACCTGGCTTAGTCAATTTGCTTCCAGCGGCATTTTTTTCCGCTAAACGAAAATGAATGTTTGCATTTCCGCCATTCGGATTATCGCCATAAACATTATTGAAAACATTGTTCATATCCTCAATCGCTTTTTCCAGCAGATCTTGCGTGACATTCTGGTAGGTTAAATGGTCATAAGCGGGATCAGTATTTTTCAATTCAAAAACATGAAAAACAACATCCACGTTCACTTTTTGAAGCAATACCTGTTTTTGACGCAGGGCTACTTCAAATGGCTTCGAAGTAGCCTTTCCGATTTTGGCCGAAAAGGTCAGATTTGTTGGAGAGTAGGTCGTTGTAGAATACTCCATTTTATCATATGGCTGTCCATTCATAAGAATCTGAACAGATCCTTTTGGCAGCAGGCGATGATCAATTTTTACAAGTGTATCTTTTCTGCCTGAAGGAGTTTCTTTAGAAATTTTCCGGAATGCTTCGACAACAAATTTTAGTTTCGCTTGTCCGTCTGCTACCAACTTGTCTGCACCCGGGGAGAAATAAACAGAATCGATTTCCGCAACAGAAGGTTCATACATCTGGTGATCGAAAGTGTCTTTTTTACAACCGGCTACTACAAGAGTAAATGCGACGGCAGTAAAGAGTATTTTATTTATTTTTATATTCATGAGTATATCATTGTTTTTTTTGAATGAGAGATTAGAAGGTTAAGCCACGATTAATTAAAATTCATTGGCACCCATCCTTCATTCTGAGTTATATTCGGATTTTGCTGTAACTCCTCAATTGGAATTGGAAGTGCATAATGAAAATCATTCGGCTTTACCTCTACAGAATATTGTTTATCAAAGAAGCGAAGATTGCGACTGATCGTTGTTTTTCCGTACCTTTTCAGATCAAGCCATCTTTTATCTGTATCAGAGAAAAACTCTTTTCTTCTCTCATTGATGATTTCCTGCAAAAGCTGTTCTCCTGATAACCCTGTAGCAGTTCCTGCATTCCGGAACGATTTGAATTTATTCAACGTTGCGATTGCTTCTCCGGGCTGATTCAATCTGTAATAGCTTTCAGCTAAGATGAGGTAAGCATTTTCAGGAATGAAGAAACGGTATTGGACATTCTTGGGTCCGTTTGCTCTTCCGTCAGGCCAGGTTGGTTTAACTGTCTGTCCGTTGAAATAGGCTTCTTTACGGATATCATTATCTGAAAATAATTGATAAAATTCAGTTGATACGGGCACATTTTGCGGGTAGTACCCTAAGTAATCCCAGGCGGATCCGTACAAGCCGGAAATTTCAGCAAAGAGAGTACCTTTCTGATAAAAAGCCGGATAATCCGTTAATAATCCCTGAGCTTTTGCATTGATGTCTGCAGCCGTTTTTGGTAAATAGGCATCTACACCGTTTATAGCAGCAAGACTGTGTTTTTTTGCCTCTTCGTAATCACTTGCTTCTTTTGCACCTGATTCAGCTTTAAACCAATATACCTGAGACAGGAGGTTTTGGATATATCGCTCGTTGTAAAAGATATTAAATCCTTTTTTAGGGGCGCTTTTACCAACCAATGTCAGCGCATTTTTCAGGTCATCTGTGATCACTTTATACACTTCGGATTGTTTTTTCCGTGCCATTTTAACTCCTAC
>JBDSBN010000224.1:0-2879 GCA_039921585.1 Ginsengibacter sp.
GATCGGTTTGGGAGTTTGAGATGTAGGGATAGGTCGCAGCAGGTGTCGTCACATAAATATTTTATTCCAAATGGTCATGAGTCATGGCACCTCAAAATAGTACATCAAAAATCAAATTGGAGAAATAGGATTGAAATAACTAATCTGATAAAGATTAGCAGGCCAACGGCAGTTAATTGTGCGGAAAGAAAATTTGCTAAGGATTGGTTTTGGTGATTTTTCTTCATATGTTCGCCTACCAAACTAATTAATTATTATGAGCCCCTTACTGCAATTAAGAATTTCATTTGTTTTTGTAATGATTTTGTCGTCTTTGACAATAAATGCCCAAATCTTTAATTTGTCTTGGGCGGATGAAACCAAAATGAAATATGATTTTGATGATGCTGTTCATTTGGATGATGGGGAAATGCTTGTTCTAAAGCTAAAAGAAAAGAAAAATTTTGGAAGATTACCTACCTCCATTCCAGTATTGATGTTGGTAAACGACAAGAAAGAAACGATCAGGGAAAACGAATTGCCTGTGGGTGAAAATTACCCTGTATTTGTGGGGCTTGAAAAATTAGGTAAGCATATTTATCTTGTTTATGAGAATTTTGATTTTTTAAAAAGAATTACAACTGTTTATTTTATAGAGATTAATTTATCTGATCTTACTTATGGGACCAAAAAAGAAATTTCCTCTTATAAAGGCCAAAGAATGCAATATGGGACGCCTTATAAATTTTCCTTGTCACCTGATACAAGTAAATTTATGGTTTTTGTAGAGCTGCCTCAAAAATTAAGAAATAACGAACAGTTTTCAATCACTGTATTTGATAATGCGTTAAAAGAAATATGGAATCAGGAAGTTGAATTACCTGTGCGATACAAATTTATTACCATCTATGATCAGGAAATTTCCAATGAAGGAAATGTGTTTGTTTCTTTAAAACAATATGAAAAGGAATTATCCGGAAAAAAATCAGGTGAAGACGAAGATGGGTTTTCACCCTATAGCTTTAAAATATTTAGCTTTTCAAAAGATCGTAAACAAAACAAAGAAGTCTTATTAAAGCTCGATGGGAAATTTGTGCATGGAGCAAAATTGGCCTATAATGAAAATGGAACTGTTACAGCTGCGGGGCTTTATAAGAATGTACACAACGGTTCCATATCCGGAGCTTTCTTTACTTCGTTTGAAGCAGTGAATCCGGTTATAGCAAAACCTAAAATAGTTCCCTTTCCCAAGGATTTGATAGTGCAGATGATAAAAGATGGTTTTGGTGGTAAAAAGTCTGATCCGGGCTTGTCCACTTATTTTAAAACAAAACATATTCTGATCAGAAATAATGGAAGCGTTGATATGATTAGTGAGTATTTTAAGGAAATCGAGTTTGTTACTACTAATATTGTTTCAGGAAATCGGAGCATAGCTGACAATACTTCATTTGGAAGTATTATTAATGTTAATATTGAGGAGTCAGGTAGTGTTGTTTTCACGAGAATACCAAAAAATCAGGGAGTTTTGGGTATAGAACCTTATGCTGGTTATTATCCTCTGATCCTGAATGATAAACTCATCATTGTTTATAATGATTCTAAGAATAGTCTAACAAGAGATTTGGGACAAAAACCTAGTGTGATCAATAATTATAAAAAGTCTGTTTTGATAGCCGGAATTATCGACGAAAAAGGAATTCTTACAAGGCAATCTATTTATGAAAATAATGATGAGGATTTTATCACAGTTCCAAGGCATATGTCAAAAATATCAGAATCTAATTATTTGATTACAGCAAATTATAACAAGTTGACGAAAAAAAGAACCCGTTACGGAATTTTAAAAGTTACGAATTAAACACTTTGTCTGGCTTTGAATATTATTTCTTATTATTCACCAACATCCATTTAGCCGTTTCATAAATAGCAGTTGTCAATTTTGATAGAGCGCTTTTAATGGAATCTGTTTGAGGTTTATCAATTAAAAATGCCTCCTCATTTAATGGGAATAATTCTTCTTTATTGATTTGCAGATTTTTCATAAAATAAAAATCATTGGTTACGACACCAATATTTCCTTCATCATGATGAATGACAAATGCGGCGTCCAGTTTGTTTTTAGAATTAAGCAAATCTCTTCCTAAAGTGGTATTAAGATACGGCTGATGCAGCATGCCTGCGATAGTTGGTAATACATCAATCTGTGAAACGACTTCTGTGTGTTTTTTAGGGTCTAATAATTCTGGTGCATAAAACAAGAGGGGGACATGCTCATCAGTAAGTCGCTTTAAATTTCGTTCTCCATAAGGAAATATATAAGCAGTTTCTCCTTCCACTCCATGATCGCCAATAAACACGAAAATTGTATTATTAAACCAGTTTTCTTTTTTTGCGGCATCTATAAATTTTTCAAAACAGTAATCAGAATAAGTGAATGCATCATATTCTTTCTGAGATTCAAAACCATATTTCTTTAATGTATCTTCTTTGATAATTTGTCTTTGAAAGTCGGTATCTTCTTCCGGGATACTGTAAGGCCGGTGATTGCCGGCGGTTTGAATGACGGCGAAGAATGGTTTTTTTTCCTTATTCAGCACATTCCTAGCTTCCAGAAATAAATTTTTATCACTGATGCCCCAAACATTTAATATGGGAGACGTGTAATCACCCTCCTGGAAAATATTTATTTCTTCAATATTTTTTACGAGTCCTTCAAAATTATTAAAGCCGCTACTTCCTCCAATAAAATAATATTTGCTGTATTCTTCCATATTATTGATGATCATGTGTTGGTTGATCGCCTCAGGATTTCTGGTTGAAAACTTGGACAATTGCACATCCGGTATTCCCGTGAGGGTAGCAAATACACCGCGGGCGGTTCCAAAAGTGGGAGTAAA
>JBDSBN010000225.1:0-2710 GCA_039921585.1 Ginsengibacter sp.
TATCTCTGAATTACCGGCTGGGTGATGAATCCATAACGGATAGTGCGGAAGTTAAGTCCGGACGTTTTCAATTTACTTATTCAGTAACTGAACCCACATTTGCAATGTTGCGCCTGGTTTATGCGCCCAAAGAAGGCAGTACAAGGCCAGGGTATGAAGCAAGACAAATCTTTTTGGAGCCGGGTGTTACTAATAAAATTATAATCACTGATTCCTTAAAAAATGCAGTTGTAAAAGGTGGTGCAGCATTACGGGATTTTACCCAATTACAAAATATGCTGGATCCTGTAGAAAAGCAGAAGAGATCATTGATGGAAAAATACAGAGAATATAGTAAGAATAAAGATACTGCAGGTATGCAGAAAATGCTCGGCATAATGGAAGTATCGGATGTTGTTTCCGTTGAAGATGTTTATCGTCGTTTTTTAAATGAGAATCCAAAATCCCCGATTGGCATATACGTATTGGACCGGTATTCCGGCTACAGTATCGATCCCGCCGTAGCTGAACCGTTGTTTAATACATTATCTGTAGCTAATCAAAAATCACCCTCAGGTTTGGTTTTTAAGGAAAAAATTGAAACAGCCAAAAAAACCGCCGTTGGCGCCATAGCCATGAACTTCACCCAAAATGATACCCTGGGCAAACCAGTCTCTCTGACAGATTTTAGAGGTAAGTATGTATTGATTGATTTCTGGGCAAGTTGGTGCGGACCTTGTCGTGCAGAAAATCCAAACGTTGTAAAAGCGTTTCATGATTTTAAAGATAAAGGTTTTACCGTTTTGGGTATATCTCTGGATCAATCGGGAAAGCACCAGGCATGGATGGATGCCATTCATAAGGATAACCTTACCTGGACTCAATTAAGTGATCTCAAGGGCTGGAAAAACGAGGTGTCAGTGATGTATGGGATATCTGCTATTCCTCAGAACCTGCTAGTTGACCCAACTGGAAAAATAATCGCCAAAAATATCCGCGGAGAAGAACTTCATAAAACGTTGGAGAGACTTATAAAATAACGAATTAAGATTTGTTAGGTGATTGCTTCACATGTTGCAATTTTTAGTTTGAAAATAGAGGGAGTGTGTCTACGCTCCCTATTTTATTTTAGTCCTAACTCTTGCTGGTTTAAATTACTTTCCTTAATTCTATTCCGCAAAAAAAAGCCGCTCTTTTAAAAGCGGCTCAAAAAATTTAAACTTTCAGCGGTTTTTTATAAGATAGTGATTGCCCAGGTATAGATACTTGTAGCGACCTCCTTTCCATCTTCGGAAATGAAAGCTACCCAGGTTTGAACCTCTTTTCCAGTGTAGGCGAAAAGATCTAATTGGGCTTCTTCCTCTTCTCGGGAAGCTCCTTCATCTGTGTAAATGAAGTGCTGCATTTCCGGACAATAGGCTACAAGAATAGAACGGTCGCTATCTTTCGATTTGCCCGTACCTGTATTGTTTACCCAGGTAAAGACAACCATGCCGTCAGATACAGTCTCCACTGCGGGATTAATCGCATTGGGCATATCGCCCCGGCTAATCAAGATTCGGCTGTAGTTAATAGCGAAATTTGGATAGGAGCCGGTGATGGCATTTCGAAGATTATAACTCATGGCGCTGTTGGCACCGGTCATTTTTATTGCAAAACTTCTAAATGTCCTGGAGAGTAAATTCGTCAGGGGTTGTTGAAATCTTGCAATGAGAGCAAACTTCATTTGTTGCTCTTTTTGTTTTTGGGTAGTCGTAGCGTTTTTACGGGAGCTTACACTGCGCATATAATCTATGCCTTTCCAGCTTCCGCCAATTACGTTTCCTACTTTACCGGAGAATCCACCAAGGATTCCTTTTTGAATTGTTCCCATAGTTTTTGATTTTAAGGGTTATACAATAAATAATTCAATGGTTGCTTTAGTTTAAATTTTTATTTCCGGGCAACTTGGAACTATAACGTAGCACAAAATCAATTTATTATACATGAAAGAATATTTGCATTAATATTCTACCTACTGCTTTTACATTCTTGTAAATTCTAGTATTTGCTATTGTTATCTATCGTTTGCCATAGCTTGCCGTCATTTGCCGGTATGATTTCCATTATTTCTTGAGAGTATCTTCTTCGGGACTTCTTCGGGTCTCCTTCGGGTCATGTTCGGGAAATGCATTATGCGGCTTCTGTTTTCATTAAATGCATGGTTCTTATTTTCAAAAAATGGGTAATGAAAGAGTAGGAGGTGAGCCGTTTGTGAACAGCCGTTGGTCGTTGGCGTTAGTCGTTAGCATTTGTCTTTTGGCCTTTGACCGTTAGCATTTGGCCATTAGCCGTTAGCCTTTAGTCCAAGAATTTAACCAGGAGAATTCCGGGAAGTTTTTAGCCACTAAGACACGAAGGCATTAAACAAAAGCTTCGATATTGTTTAATATTTCGGCAGAAAGAGAGCTTCGTGTTTTTGTGTCTTTGTGGCCTAACTCAGGAGAATTCCGGAAAGTCCTTACCCGCCAAGGCATCAAGTGGAAATTTCATATTTTTTTCTTGTTTCGGTAGAAACAGAGCTTTGTGTCATTATGGTACAACTCAGGAGAATCCCGGAAAGTTCTTAGCCACTAAGACACGAAGGCACCAAGAGGGAACTTCGATTTTGCTTATTGGTTCGGTAGAAACAGAACTTTGCGTCTTTATGACTTTGTGGTCAATCTCAGGAGAATCCCGGAAAGTTCTTAGC
>JBDSBN010000226.1:0-11077 GCA_039921585.1 Ginsengibacter sp.
GGGAAGGATCAGAAGTATCGGTTTATTATGACCCTATGCTGGCTAAATTGATTTCTTATGGAAAAAATAGAGAAGAGGCGATCAATACCATGTTACAGGCAATTGATGAGTACATCATTGAGGGAGTTTCCACCACCTTACCATTTGGACATTTTGTGTTAACGCACCCATCATTTTTATCCGGAAATTTTAGTACGGGCTTTGTAGAAACGTATTACTCAAAAGATATTGTAGAAAATCTCCGGGAGAAAGAATCAAAATTGGCAGCGCGTCTGGCTTTGTATCAACACATAGAAGAAGCCAAAAAATTGCGCGTACCCAACCATTTATTAAAACCATAAATTCTTATGACTGAAATAAAAAAAGAATTGAATAAAAGAGTTGCTGAAGCTCTTGTTGGAGGAGGGGAAGCCCGGATTAAAAGTCAGCATAAAAAGAAAAAACTCACCGCCAGGGAACGGATTGAATACCTGCTCGATGAAGGATCTTTTGAAGAAATGGGCATGTTGGTTACTCACCGAACGACTGATTTTGGGATGGATAAACAATTGTATTATGGAGATGGTGTTGTCACGGGTTTTGGAACAATTCATCAACGACCGGTCTATATTTTCGCCCAGGATTTCACTGTTTTTGGTGGTTCATTATCCGAAACACATGCCGAGAAAATTTGCAAAATCATGGATCAGGCAGTGAATGCAGGAGTGCCTTTAATTGGCTTAAATGATTCCGGAGGCGCACGCATTCAGGAAGGCGTTCGCTCCTTAGGAGGGTATGCCGATATTTTTTACCGAAATGTACAGGCTTCAGGAGTTATTCCACAAATTTCCGCCATTATGGGGCCATGTGCAGGCGGAGCAGTTTACTCACCGGCCATAACCGATTTTACATTGATGGTGCAGGACACAAGTTATATGTTTGTCACCGGACCGAATGTGGTAAAAACGGTCACGAATGAAAACGTCACATCAGAAGAGTTAGGTGGTGCAGCCACTCATGCTTCGAAATCCGGCGTCACTCATTTTACAGCCGCAAATGATATTATTTGTTTGGAACAAATAAAAAAACTGCTCAGTTATTTTCCACAGAACAATCAATCTGCACCAGAAAAAACACCCTATACTTTGGGAGAAGAGTATCGGGAGGAACTGGAAAACATTGTTCCGGATTCAGCCCAGCTTCCCTATGATATGCACCTGGTAATAAAAGGCATTATTGATCAGGAAACATTTATGGAAGTACATGAAGAATTTGCGCCGAATATTATTGTAGGTTTCGCACGTCTTGGAGGTCGCAGCATTGGAATTGTTGCCAATCAGCCTATGAGTCTGGCAGGTGTTGTGGATGTAGATAGTTCTAAAAAAGCTGCCCGTTTTACCAGGTTTTGCGATGCATTTAATATCCCATTATTAGTACTAGTGGATGTTCCGGGATTTTTACCAGGAACGGAACAAGAATGGAATGGAATTATTTTAAACGGAGCCAAATTGTTATATGCCTTGAGTGAAGCCACTGTTCCCCGCATTACTGTGATCACACGAAAAGCTTATGGAGGAGCTTATGACGTGATGAATTCAAAGCATATTGGTGCGGATATGAATTACGCCTGGCCTACGGCCGAAATTGCCGTAATGGGTGCTAAAGGAGCAAGCGAAATCATCTTTAAAAAAGAAATTTTCGAAGCAGATGATCCGGAAAATAAACTATTGGAAAAAGAAGCGGAATATGCTGCTAAATTTGCAAATCCATTTGAAGCTGCCCAACGGGGATTTATTGATGAGGTGATCGAACCAAAAGACACACGCAGAAAATTACTGAAAGCTTTTGCCATGCTGGAAAACAAAAAAGTAATGAGACCCGATCGAAAGCATGGAAACATTCCGCTATAATTGCTGCAGCTTAAAGTCTGGATTAGATGTGAATCATTCAAAGTCCGGGTTGAGACTTTATAAATAGTTAAATGCAGTTAAAACGTATAAAAAAAATGACCCTAAATAAAGAGAATTTTACAAACCGGTTAAGATCATTCTCAGCAACCTTTTTTCCGGTTGTGGAATTTGATCCTTCCGTAAATAAATTATTGAGGACAGACTTTACAGAAGACAATCTGGAGTTAGACAAAGTAGACATTGAAAACACCAGGGAATTTACTCTATACATGAACGATTTATTAGCCACTAAAAAAGCTACGTTCGGTATTGGAGGGTATGATGAATTACGCACTATTTATTCCAGAAGCAAATTATTTAATAAAGATCTTGGCGCAGAACAAAAAGCCGAAGAACCCAGAAGACTGCATCTGGGATTCGATATTTGGGGACCCGCAGGCACACCGGTTTATGCACCACTTGATGGCACCATTCACAGCTTTGCCTTTAACGATCGTTTTGGAGATTATGGAGCAACGATTATTTTACAACATCAGATTGAAGAGTTGGAATTCCACACACTTTATGGACATCTTAGTCTGAAAGATTTGGAAGGTTTGCAAAAGGGTGACCTGATAGAGAAAGGAAAAAAATTCGCTCATTTTGGTATAGAAAAAGAAAACGGGTATTGGCCTCCGCACCTTCATTTTCAACTGATCAGAGACATGGAAAATTTTGAAGGAGATTATCCGGCCGTTTGCAAATTCAGTGAGAGAGAGATTTATTTACAAAATTGTCCCGATCCGGATATCATCCTGAATATGAGAAAATATTGGCAGTAATAATTATTTTTTCAGCTCGATATCCAGTTTCTTTAATTCCATCAATACCCTACTCACCGGCAATCCCATTACATTGTAAAAATCTCCTGTAATACATTTAACGGCTGTTACCCCAATCCATTCCTGAATGGCGTAAGCACCCGCCTTATCGTATGGTTTATAATGATCCACATAATATTCTATCTGTGAACGATTGATACTATGAAATTCCACCTGAGTTGTTTCAGAAAACTGTATTTGCTGCGAACCGGACAGGATGCACACTCCTGTAATAACCACATGTGTTTGTCCTGAAAGTTCTGTAAGTATTGAAATTGCCTCTTCTCTGTTTGCAGGTTTACCGATGATTTTCTTGTTTAGTACCACAATCGTATCCGCGGCAATAATTGTAGATTTCATGTCCTGCGAAATCTTGTCTTTCACAGCCAAAGCCTTATTGGTGGCAATATGTATCGCAATCTCCTCATCAGTCAGAGAAGAAGAATAGCTTTCATCTGTATCAGCTACCAATACTTCAAATGAAATATCTGCCCATTCCAGTAATTGCTTTCTTCGGGGAGATGCCGAAGCTAAAATAATTTGATTCATAAAATTGATTGGTTTCCTGTTAAAGATAATCAGATGAAAATTCCACAAAAATTTATTTTAAATCATCCGGTTTTCACCAAAAGAAAATCATGGATAAAATCCCCGCCAGCATGATAAGTTTAATGGATTTGCTCAATTGATGATAGTCTGCAGAAGTATTTGCATCAGCGAGTTTTCGTAACAACCATAAGGAAGGTGCTACTATTGTTACCACAGAATATAAAGAAACATACCACCAGCCAAACTGAAGGATATAAATCAAAATCGCCAGAATTAAGAGGACCAGAACAACCAGCCAAACGCCTGCAAAGACTTTAGCAGCCTGAATCCCCCATACTATGGGCATTGTAGTACAATCAAAGCGGGAATCGCCCTCTATATCTTCCATGTCTTTAATCACCTCCCTTACTAAGGAAATAATGAATGCAAATCCCGCATATAAAAATGAAACTTTTAAAATCCGTTGCCACACGATATCAGTAGCGGAAATCCGAAACCTATATTCTGCTAAGGCAAGGACCAGGATCACCCATGCTGTTAAAAGGGAAATAAGCACATTTCCAATTAATAATTTTTTCTTGAACGTCGTGGAATACAACCACAAAAGCACAATGGATAAAAAATTAAAAAAGATGATATAATAATTATTCAATCGGATGCCGACATAAATACTGAGCATCAACCCGGCTGCTGAAAGAAACGCATGCAATAAAATAGCCGACCTTTTTTTTATTAAAGTTCCAATGATCACTTTGGAAGATTTATTCACCTGATCAATATCCACATCAAAATAATCATTGATAATGTAACCGGCAGATGCAATTAAAACGGAGGCCAACGTAAGAAGGAAAAATAAATTTCCGGTTAGTTTTGTGGTTTCATAACCGCTATGGCTCACGAGAAAAGCAAAGGGAATAACAAAGTACCAAAAAAGCAATTGCGTCAGGAAAATAAACAGCAGGTTTGGCCATCTTATTAACTTTATAACAGCAGATACCGACTTCATAAATTCCGATAAAATTTAAACATCATGTGGAAGTTGTTGTGGTGTGCAGAATCCATTTATTATTTAGCTTCAAAATCTTTTCAATAATATCCCGAACACATCCATATCCTCCTTTAAAAGGGGAAATATATTTACTTATCCCAATAATTTCAGGAGCAGCATCCGCAGGACAACAGGCAAAACCCACCATCTGCATACATTCATAATCCGGAATATCATCGCCCATGAAAAGCATTTCTCCCAAAGTGAAATTATTATGCACAGCAAATTCTCTTAGAAATTTAGCCTTTTCAGTCACTTGCATAAATACATTTTGCACGCCCAGTTTTTTAAGCCTTTCTGTTACCTGTGGTGAATTACTTCCAGAAATCACAATCACATTGAAGCCGGACTTAACAGCCAATTGAAGCGCATATCCATCCCTTACATGCATTCGCCGCAACCATTGATTATTATTATCAATGAGCAACCCGCCATCCGTTAGCACGCCATCCATATCAAACACAAAGGTTTTAATCAACTTTAAATGTGAGAGAAAATGCATGGGCTATGAATATTTAATGACAGAATTGATTTATGAAACTAAGGTAACGGTATCGATTCAATTAATAAAATTTGCTGAATTCTATAAAGGAAGAAACCATTCATAAGGATGCGAAAATAAGAAGGTAATTTCATAGGTTTGGAAAACATTCCACAAACCACTTATTTAAAAAATAAAAATTGCTCCATAAATAATCAAATCATTTGAAATTGTAGGGAACATTTTATTAAATAGAATCGCGCAGAATTTTAAAAAAATTTAAAACCTTCATTATGCAAAAACTTTCTTTCATTTTCTTTTTCCTCATGACTGTTCAGGGAGCTATCGCACAAACCGGAACAGAACCGGTTTTGATCACCGATATGCTAAAAATAAAAACAGTGGGCAACATCACTCTTACCAAAGATGGATCCAGAGCGGCCTTCACAGTGAACTCCATCATAAAAGATGATAAAAGCAAGAAAGATTATCAATTCACAACTCAGATTTATAGTATCAACACGACACCAAATGCACAACCTGTTCAACTGACTACAGCCAAAGAAGGTGCTTCTCAACCTGCCTGGAGTCCGGATGGGAAACATCTTGCATTTACCCGCCGTGCCGGCGAAAAATCACAAATATTTGTACTCTCAATGGAAGGTGGCGAACCTATGCAATTAACAACGTTTCAATATGGAGCGTCAAGCCCGAAATGGTCTCCTGATGGAAAGAAAATTCTTTTTTCATCCTCCATTTCTCTGGAGGAACTTTTAAAGGACACATTATTAAATAAGGATCAATCACTCCCTTCCTGGCCTTCGGAGAAACCTGGATTTATTAAAAACGAATTTTTAATAAATAAAAAAGTAACGTCTGATCCAAATGGAAATCTGGCAGAGATCAGAGCTTATTTGGATACAAATGCGATGGATAAAAAAGCCCTTGTATTCAACAAATTAAATTTCCAAAGTGAAACAGGATTATCATCGGACAGAAGTTTTAACCATTACTTTCTGATAGATTTTGCCAAAGACGCAAAACCTGTTTCTGTTACCAGCGGTTTTTACCGCTATGGCAATGCAGACTTCACGCCTGATGGAAGACAGATCCTTCTCTCCAGCAATATCGACTCTCTGGAAAACCCTGATCGGGTATTGGAGAACAAGGTGTTCCTATCAAATATTGACGGCAGTAATTTAAAAATGATTCTGGGTGAAAAAGATAAAAGTTTTGGAAACGCCACTGTTTCACCGTCTGGTAAATGGCTAGCCTTCACACAAAGTAAGACCAACTTTGTTTCCATACCTACGCTATCTCTCATGCCCATGAATGGAGGTATGAAAGACATCATCACCATCCCCTTTAATCGCGGAGCAGGAAACTTTACCTGGGGTAAAAATGACGACTACCTGTATTTCACAGCGGCGTCTAATGGTGGAGTGGTTTTATACAGACTTCATATCAGCAAAAGAAATGTGGAAGCTCTTTCCTCTTTTGAAAGCGGTATTACAAGCTATGATATTGTAAACAACACCATTGTATTTTCAAAAACAGACTTTTCCAATCCATCAGAATTATATATAGCTGATGCAATGCTAAAAAACCCAAAACAGGTTAGCAGATTTAATGATTGGGTTAAAACAAAAAAGCTCTCCTACCCCGAAAAGAAAACATTTAGGAACGATCAGGGAATGGAAATAGAATATTGGGTGATGAAGCCTGCTAATTTTCAACAGGGTAAAAAATATCCGCTTCTATTAGAAATTCATGGAGGTCCGTCAGCTATGTGGGGACCTGGAGAAAGCAGCATGTGGCACGAGTTTCAATACTTCTGCAGTCAGGGTTATGGCATCGTTTACAGTAACCCAAGAGGTTCTGGCGGATATGATCCGGAGTTTTTGAGAGCGAATGTTAATGATTGGGGAAAAGGGCCCGCAAGCGATGTACTAACAGCCTTAGACAAAACCGTGGCCGAAGGTTGGGCTGATACCTCTAAATTATTAATCACCGGAGGATCTTATGCAGGATATCTTACTGCCTGGATTATAAGTCATGATAAACGTTTTGCCGCTGCGTGTTCTCAGCGCGGAGTGTATGATTTAACCACCTTTTTTGGCGAAGGAAATGCATGGCGACTTGTACCACTCTATTTTGGCGGATACCCGTGGGAACCTAAAGTAAGAGATCTCCTTGTGAAGGAATCGCCATTTCATTATGTTCAGAACATAACGACTCCCTTTATTATTTTCCATGGAGCAAATGATCGTCGTACCGGTTATGTACAGGCCGAAATGATGTTCCGAAGTCTAAAGGTTTTAAATCGTCCGGTAGAGTTTGTAGTGCATCCGGGTGCTTCTCACGAAATCACCAGAACCGGCGATAACCGCCAAAGAATTGATCAGCTCTTAAGAACTTATGAATTCTTTGAGAGGTGGATACGATAAGAGTAAGCATGTTGAGTTCATATACTCATTATTCAAGCGAAGCGAAAAAAACTTCTCATTGGGAAATGAGGAAATAGAAAATTTCAAAGGTTATCTCCTGGATAATTCATGTAAAAAATCTACAAAACTGTATCGTAATTAATCAGAAAATACCATTTACAGAAATAAAATTCATTTATACATCAATAAAAAATCAGGGCATCTTTTGAATGCCCTGATTTTTTATTTGTATTTAATCCATTTACAAGTGGGTTACTTTCATTGTTTTCACTTGACCATTGATATATGTTTTCAGGAAATAAATTCCCGTAGCAAGTTTAGGTAAATCACTCAAGACGATTTGTGCATTATTTGATCTGCCGGAAACATCTCTCTCATAGAGAAGAACACCGGAAACTGAGAACAATTGTACTTTATCTCCCGGAGATGCCGGCTCTGAAGTGGTCACCATCAATGTTGTTACTTTCTCAAATGGATTCGGATACACACTTATTATAGGTGCGAAACGTCCTTTTGTAATTGGTAACGCAACAACATTCGAATAAGTGAATTTTCCATCCTTATCCACCTGCTTCAATCTGTAATAAAGCACCGCTGCAGAAACATATGCAGCATTTTTGTCTACATACATATACTTCGTCGTAGTCTGAGTATTTCCCTGAGCTTTTGAGGCTCCTATCGACTCAAATTTAATTGCGTCTGTCGAGCGTTCAATCACAAAGTTTTCACTATTGCTTTCTGCAGCCGTTGCCCATTTCAAATGCGCATCTTTTCCGTTTAACTCTCCTGTAAAGTACAGCCAGTTTACCCCAAGCGGCGAAGCGGGTTGAAGCATCAGCGATAATTCACATTGATCCTTCATAAGTTCCGTATGCCCCACATTGTCCGTTGCCAATGTAAAGAAGCAATAATTGCTGCCCGGGTTCCCGATGATAGAAATGGTATAATCTGTGAACACACTATCATACTTTACAAAAGGACCATCATTTTCCGAATAGTATAACACATAATCTCTGATCCCACTTCCTCCTGTATCATCCGCAGCCTGAACATTTAAAGTAATCACCGAATTATGCTCCACAGAAGTTTGATTGGTAATAACCGAAACCGGCTTGCGTGCATCAATAATATTCCAGGCGGTATTTGTAATTATGGGAACGTTGATATCAAATACAATGGCTGCCTGTGCGGTAATACTATCGCCGGTATTGGTATTCATGCGCGGCTTGATCGTATATGTTACAAATCCTTCCCCTTTTCCGGTAGAATCATTCACCGGCAGATAACCTGCTAATGGATCCTCAGGAGATAAACCCGTAGCCGGATCAATGGATTGGAAGATCCAGAAAATTTCCCGCTTAACAACATCCAATCCTGCAGTAATATTTACATCGAATCCTAATGAATCAGCCAGTTTAAGTCTGGTAGTATAATTCGACAAACCTTGCGGAACATCAAAAATATAGTTACTGAAACCAAAGTTTCCTAATCTTAACGTAGATGCATCCAGATTCGAATCCAGCTTTTGGGTAATAACGACCCTTTGAGCAGGAGCCGTTGCAAAATCCGGATCATTCTCATAAAGAATCCGGTAAGGCAATTCTTCTTCATTGGACACAAACTTTTCAGGTCCATATCCAACAGGTCCCTGAATTTCATTCGGATCACATGAACCTACAACTGGTCTGCAGAAATACTCCTTCAATTTATCACCGGCAAATGCTTTCCCCTGAATACAATTACCATACGACCATCCACAAGTACCTGCTGCAATGATGGCAGCGGCAGAAGCACCAATCACAGATCCAATAGGAGTGAACACAAGTCCTAAAGCTGCTCCTCCGCTCACAAATAATTTATAACATCCAAACATGGATATGCCACATTGTATGCCGCTGGCAAATGGTGCCGCTTTGCACAACACGCTACTCATAGTAGATGTCGGTGCCACGCTACAACCTGGTGCCGGTGGTGTACCTGGTGGTCCATCAGGCCTGCCTGGATTATTTGGTCTATCCGGATCAGGGAATCCCGGTAAGTCAGGATAGTGAGGATAGCCAGGTTTTCCATCAGGTAAACCTTTCGGAGGTTTGGAAGGTGGCACATCAGCAGGCGGTACACCAGGAGGTGGTACCTGCGGAGGCGTTCCGTCTGGAGTTCCATCAGGTTTTGGTGGCGGTGGCGGAGGTGTTGGACTATCCGGATTTTCCGGACCTTCCGGACCTTCTGGTCCATCCGGACCTTCCGGAGCATCCGGTTTGGAATTATCATGATGTTTACCACCCTTTCCACCTTTCCCTCCTTTACCGGTGCTGCGGTTACCATCTCCATATCCGCCTTGTCCTCCGATTCCACCTTGTCCAGGAGGTGTATTTTCATCTCCATCTCCACCATCTCCGCCGGGTGCTCCATCCTGTCCGTATCCGCCAGGACCACCCGGAATACCTGATTCGCCAATACCTGGTTTACGTGCCGTAAAGCAGAGCATCAGGGAATCAGTACCATGAAGCTTTATAGAGAATACCCCACCATATGTATAATTATACTTAACAAATGCAGAGGTATCAATCACAAATTTATTTGCATCAAATCCTTTTATTCCTCCCTTTGCTATGGCGATTGGCCAGCATTTATCAAACGCAGGAGCAAAGGCTCCAAGATAACCCGGGCGATTAAAGAAATCCAATGAAATAACTTCGACCGTAAACGGTTGCTGAGGTGTCGCATTAATGTCGATCGGGCCATAAGTATAGACCATATCCCATCCATTCCATATTCCTGCAAAACCTTCATAATTATTTATCTCCCACTTGTAGCGCTGATTTTTACCAAATTCCGCAAATGGAAGTACCAGTACACCCGGACTTGTTCCAGGGCTAAAGACCACTGTAGGATCATCTCCGGAAGGTATTCCGCAGGTAGTACATTCCGCTAATCCAATGGTATCAGAAGGAGCAATAATTCCGAAGTCGATATATTGATTCAGAATCAATTCTGTAAATACATTCTTATCCTTTGCCATAAGACTGAATTCCGGATCATTGAAAAACTCCGGATTGTATATCGCTACGTTCCGAATAATTTCAATTCCAGCCAACTGTCTACTCATGAAATCTTCCCTATTAAATCCTTCTGCCATCAGTGTAACCGGGAACACATTGTAGAGGAAATTTTCGTACATAACTGACACTTCAAATTTCTCCCCGGCCTTTACATTTCTGGAAGTTAGCAGAATCACATTATAGCCATCCTGTTCGAAGAAATCTTTCATTTCAACATGCTCTTTATTCACCCCATAATTCTTTCTTGAAAGCACATTACCGAATGTATGCATCTTGACAATCCGGGCATATTTCTCCGTAGCAATGGCTGTTTCCACAAATGGAATATCCACGTTGCCATTATTCACAATAGTGAAATTATAATAAGCAGTTTTACCTAAACGGATTAAATCCGGGGCAGACACGAAACTTTCCAATAAATATCCGGTTGATTTCTCGATAGTTATTGCATCCGAAAGCGACACTTCACTATTGTCCGGATTGATCGCAACCAGGTGATATTTGCCGATATCTACATTCGTGAAATTCCACATTACTTCCGCTTCCATGCTGTTTAATAAATGAACAGAGGTAGAAGCAGACACATTCACGGAGCTTCCTGCTTTACGGATGGCAAATTTTATCCCCTCTCTGAATCAGGCACCTTCGATTATGTTCGTTACCGGACCCTGACCCAATTTTTTCGGCGCAGCAGAAAACAAACTAAATCCGAATGTTTTTGCATGCAGGGTGATATATTGA
>JBDSBN010000227.1:0-8067 GCA_039921585.1 Ginsengibacter sp.
TGGACGGGTATCATAATCAATGATTTTTTTTAAGTCATTGTATTTATCCACTCCTTGTACTCCCTGGAATAATGCAGAGAAATCAAACCCTTTGTAGCCTGCTGATAAATTTAAACCATAGGTAAGCCGGGGATTCGGATTGCCCAGGAAAGTCCGGTCATTATCATTGATGATGCCGTCATTATTCAAATCTTTAAACTTGATATCTCCCGGTTTTTGAGAAGGAGAGGGTGTGCCCTTAAGGTGTTCGTTTATCTCGGCCTGATTCTGATAGATGCCTGTCATTTTATACCCATAAAAAGCATTTAACGGATGGCCTGCTTCTGTTTTTGAAACTTGTCCGATCAGACTTGGGAGATTGGGATGAAGTTTTTCCACTGTATTCGTCACGGTAGATAAATTAGCATCCACTCCATAACGGAAGGCGCTGCTATTATTTCTGTAACTGATTCCAAATTCAAAACCGGTATTGCTTACTTCTCCGGCATTTACAATCGTTGGGGAAACACTACCTACCAGCGCCGGCAGAGATATCGGTAATAAAATATCTGACGTTACTTTTTTGAAATAATCCAGAGAGAAATACAATTTGTTTTGAAACATACCTACATCGAGACCAATGTTGCTTTGAGCCGTGGATTCCCATTTAAGGTCCGGATTTCCATACCGGGAAATCACAAACTGATCGCCTGATTTTGCCAGTAAGGTCAAATAGGAATAATTATCGATTTCCTGATTTCCTAACTTTCCAATACTTCCACGCAATTTCAAATCAGATAGCCAATCTGTATTCTGCATGAACTCCTCCTGAGTAATTCTCCATCCTGCGGAAACTGACGGGAAATAACCCCATTGATTGTTTTCGGCAAACCTCGAAGAGGCATCTGCCCGTAAACTTGCTGTAACGAAATATCGGTTTAAATAATTATAATCAACCGATCCGAAAACGGAGAACAAAGCCCATTCAGAAGCTCCACCGCCATTCCATAAATCTTGCTTGGTAGATCCATAATCGATGTATTGAAAAGGAGGTGCGATGTATTCAAATCTTGTACGCGATGCCCCGATGCTGGAAGAATTATTGGTGATATATTCTGTTCCTACCAGAGCATTGAGTGCATGGTCGTTAAATTGTTTGGTGTAATTAAGCGTGTTATTCCAGGTGAATGTAAATTCCTGTCCGCGGTCCTCATTTAAATTATTCGGACGGTTTTTTCGACCAGTTCCTTTATCCACACCACTTCCTCCGCCATCGTCATCCCCAAAATTTTGATTAAAGGCTTTGTTATGGGTCATGTTTAAATCAATACCCAGGTTTGATCTGAATTTTAATTCTTTTTGACTTAAAAAGGAATATTCAGCATAAATATTTCCAAATGTTTTTAGATTGGTTCTTTTGTCATTGGAAAAAAAAGCGAGTGCGATCGGGTTGCTGCTATATTCATATTTATTACTTTCCCAGCCACCGGCACCCTGATCGGGGTGTTTATAGAACGGCAGATCTGTATATGGATCCCGCTCACTATATGTTGGGTCATTTACATCCTTATAAACAGGTATTACAGGTGCTCGTATAAATGCATGCCGGATGACACCAGGAGCATCTCCTTTGGAAGACATCTTATCCTGTTTGGTATTGGAGATTTGAACGTTCGTTCCAACACGTAATCTTTCCGTAAGATCTGCATTAAGATTCGTTCTGAAGCTGAAGCGTTCAAACTGATCATTATCATAAATAACAATCCCATCCTGCTTGTAATATCCACCGGATAGAAGGAATCGTATTTTTTCCGAACCGCCACTTGCAGATACCTGCAGATTTTGAGAATGCCCGGTTTCAAATAATTCGTCCAGCCAATTTGTGTTGGAAAGGTCGCCTCTTGATTTATCCGCCGTATATGGATTGGTGCCGCTATATCCTGAATTATTCCAGCTCTCTTACATTTTGTTCATATACTGCGTCGTATTGAGCATTTTTGGAAGATTGGCTACCTGTTGAATACCATTGTAATAATTGATGTCGATGGCTGTCTTTCCTTCCCGACCGCTTTTGGTTGTAATTACAATAACACCTGCGGAGGCGCGGGATCCATAAATCGCTGCTGCCGAAGCATCTTTCAATACGGTCATGGATTGTATGTCGTTCGGATTTAGAAAAGTGATATCACGGGAAGGAGTTCCGTCCACAATAAATAAGGGGCTATTATTTCCTATTGTTCCTTCACCGCGGATACGGATGGCAATATCATCACCGGGAGCGCCGGTACTTTGAGTTACCTGTACACCGGAGACTTGTCCCTGTAAAAGTTGTGCTACATCAGGAACACGTCTTTTTTCCACATCTTCCATATTTACAGAAGAGATGGCTCCGGTTAAGGAGGATCTTTTTTGGGATTTGTAACCCACGATTACCACGTCGCTCATGGTGCTTGCCTGCTCTTGCATGGTGATATTAAAGGTGGTTTTGCCGGCTACCGGAATTTCCTGAGCATTATACCCAACAAATGAAATCACCAGGATATCATTTTCTGATACCATAATGGAAAAGTTTCCTTCTGCATTTGAAGTGGTGCTTCTTGTGGAATTTTTTAGAGAGATGGTCGCGCCCTGTAAAGGAACGCCCTTGCTGGATTCTACCCGGCCTGTTATACGCTTATCCGATGCTCCTTGTGCAGAAGCAGTAAATGCTGCTCCCATGATCAGTATAAGGAAAAGGAATAAGATCCTTACATGCGGGAGGTTTCTGAGAAAAAGCCTTGTTGAGAGTTTGTACTTATTTTTCATTCTTGCATGTTTTATAAATTTTGAAATAGTAGGTATGATCAGATGAAGAGGAAGGATGATCTGATGAACAATGTGTTCGGGATCATTTTTAGGGTGGAGTAGGTTTCATAATGTTCAATTTTAATATTAGGGTTGAAGTTTATTTTCTTTATAATCCGGGTCCATCTCAGGAGTTCTCAATCCGGCTACCTCATTGGCTATTAATACAAATACATTCCAGCACAATCCTCTGGTAGAAGGCCACAAACTATCGGTCGTTGTCCATTTTGTCGGGATAAATTCTTTACTAAATGGCCATTTTGGACTCAGATATATTTCGGCCCATAATCTGTTCTCCATGAGTTTTGAGGCTTTTTCCCAGCCATGTTTTAAACCCGTTACATAGGCGCAATACTCGCCGCGTAACCAACTTCCGCCGTTATAATAATAGCCGTCGTTTCTACCATCAGAATAATTTGCTGCTCCAAATTCTTCAAATGGTTGGTAGTCTCCGCTTAAATAGGCATATCCTTTTTTATCTTTCGTCAACCGGACTAACACCGGGGCAGTCGTTCCATATTCCGGATGCGGTGAGTTGGGTACTTTATTGAGAATGGGAATCTGGTTAAGGTGGTTAATGACCATTTCGTCTGTGAGCATTTTATGATCAAATAACCAGATGGAATAAAACTCCGGTTCCAGATCAGTGACAGAGATAAGGTCCGGATAATTCCGGTCGAAAAGAAGGTGTTTTCTTTTTGGGTCATAAAAATCACGGTATCCTTTTTCCGCTTTTTGGATGTAAGATTCAGAAATGTCAAAACCCAATTCTTTAATGGTTCTCAAGGCAACTGCCAGCATCCCCTGGTTCACCGCAAGGCGGTCTGTTTTGGGTTGAAAATCCACGATGTCTACCTGACTTAATGAAAAATGCGATCTGCAAATTCCATCCCTGTCTTCATCAAATTCATTTAGTACATAATCAACAGCTTTGGCTATTTTATCCTGAGGTAGTGTTACTCCAAATCGCCGTTTATTTAGCAAAGCCCACATGAGCCATTAAATGGTTGCCTCATTGTCTTTTGCTTCTACAGATCCCATAAGAGGAGTGATGATCGTACCAATTCCTCCGGCAGGAGTTTGTGTTTTGGCCCATTGATCCCAAATAGCCAAGTTTAAATCTTTATTATAGGTGGATGTAATTGAAAAGAATGCATCCCGGTTATACATATCGGGGGCATAATTCATATTGGGAACGTTTAGTGGGGTAAAATCCTTTTCATCTGTGATCCAGGTGAGCATGTTCAGATTGGCGTACAGCATTTTTTCAACCTCCGATCCTTTAAAGTTTTTCCCCTCTGCCAAACGTACCTGGGAAGAGATCATATATTGCTCATGTGATTTCCAGGGTTCTGCAAAAATGAAGGTAGTTTTGACGACCTCTTTTCCGAGAGGGAGAATATTGTAAGGTTCTTTTTTGGGCTGATGATGAATAATCTCAAGATCCTTAATGTTTAATACTGCATCTTTCCCGGATTGTGTACCAAGAAAAAGAGATACGGAATCACCTTCAATATAAGGGAGGAAAATGCTTCCTTTAAACAAAGTCCATTCATTTATTTCAATTGGAAACTGGTCAATATATTTAAGGCCGTATTCCAGTTCGATGGTTTCTTTTCCATTCTTTACTCTAAATAATTTTAGGGAAACGGGTGTGTTGCCTTTTGCGAGAAAAGAAATGGTGTAAACCTCCTGATCCTTAAATGGAGCGATAAAATGAACTCCTGCCCGGCCTTCTTTTTTCCCTTGCATGGAAATAGAATCTTTCTGAGCAGTAATGATTGCATTTTCTGATTTATAATGAGGAGGAAGCTTCATAATGGATTCTTCTCCTGCATCGAGATTGTATAATTCACCAAAGGTGTGCCGGATGAAATCGATTTTTTTATCTTGTTCGTTTCTATCAGCAATCGCAACAAGGGCGGGATCAGGTAATCTGCGCCAGCCTGTAAATCCACCACCGCGGCCGGTAAATCTCCTGCGTGTATTGCGCGTGTAAAGATTTTTATAACCAGCATCTGTCAGGAAACCAACTACTAAATTCTCCGGCGTAATAAAGCCCGCAGAAGGGAACATTTCATGCACAAGTCCACCCGGAAAAGAATCATATTCGAAGGTGGTGTACCGAAGTGGTTTCGTTGCCGGTCTGTTCGTTTGTTTTAATATATAATGCATGCCCGGCATGGAAGGCTGAAATAAGCGCACTTCTTTTTTAATCAGATGCTTATTTATTATTTCGTATTGAACGTTTACGGAAAGGTTTGCATCGAAATCCTTTATATAAGATGTTCCGGTTAAGGTAATATTATTTTTATCGCCTGACCATTTTTGTCCTTTCCATTGAATGTCTGCTTCTGTGCTCATGTCAAGGTTAAATAATTGGATTGAGAATTCTTCTTGACCAGAAACCAGTAACTCATTTTTATTAAGAATGTTTACGGTATATCCATTAGAAGAGTCGCCGGAGGCCTGAAGAGATAGGTTTTGGCCGGGTCCAAATAAGGGCGCTCCTACCACAATGCAGCAGATGAACAGCACTCTTATTTGGTTGTGAAGCATAATGAAACATTTTGTGGAAATAAAAGTATTCTTTATTATACCTGATCTCCTACACTATAGTAACAATTCACTGTACTATATAGTCATTTTACGTACAAAAGAGTCATTTTTTGAATCAGAATAAATAAATCTTACTTGAATTTAAAATAAAAATGAACGTATGTATTTAACCTGCTTTTTTTAGAAAAGAATGATTGAAATCAATCTTTACGCTTTTAACCAGACTTATTCAATCAATTGATTTTGTTCGCGATATTCATTCGGGGAACAGCGGTAGCGTTTTTTAAATTCCCTGAAAAAATAGGATTGGTTATTAAATCCTGTTTGATAAAATATTTCCAGAACATTCAGATTGGTGGTTAATAAAAGATTCGCTGTTCGTTTAAGGCGAATAGATTTTATAAACTCGCCGGGAGTCATATTGGTTAACGTTTTTAATTTACGATACAACTGCATTTTGCTCATAAAGAATTCTTTTTCAAGTAAAGCTGCGTTCAATTCCTCAGAAGCAATATTTTCTTCAATCAATTTTAAAACAGATGTGAGAAACGCCTTATCCGCATCCTCAATTCCGGTTGCTGTTGAAAAATTAACCTCATTATCCTGGTCATTAAAAAACACCTGGTGCAGTTTTTCCCTGTATTCTAATAGTTTTCGTACCCGAATCTTAAGATGAGTGGCATTAAATGGCTTTTCAATATATGCATCCGCACCTACTTCATATCCTTCCATGTGTTGTTCTTCCCCACCCCGGGCAGACAATAAAACAAACGGAATCTGACAGGTAGAAACTGTTTCTTTAACTGTATGGCAAAGTTCCAGGCCGTTCATATGTGGCATCATTACATCACAGATGATCAATGAGGGCATCACTTTTTCGATTAATTCAATGGCACTTTTTCCATCTTCTGCTTCATATATAATGTAATCATTCTTAAGAATATCTTTTAATAAATACCGGATTTCTGCCTCATCTTCTACAATGAGTATTTTTTTCTTTTCATCATTCAGAAGATTTTCAACAAGTGCTTCTTTATTGTTTTCAAGGGCGGATTCCGGATGTTCTATTTCGGAGTAATTGGTAATGGTTTTATATAAATAAGAAGGCTGTTCATTTGTGCTGTTATCCTGCTGGTACTCTTTAGCTTCCATGTTTTCACCACTTATAGGAAGTGTTACCGTGAAATGAATCCATCCTTCTTTACTTTCAGCAATAATCGTCCCTCTAACCATATGTACAAGCTGTCTGGTAAATGCCAGTCCGATACCGGTGCCAAATCTGTCTGCTTTGGAATGAGCTGTGGAAACGGAATAGAATTGTTCAAAAAGTTTGTTGATCTGTTCTTCATTCATCTCCACCCCGGAATTAGCGACCAGGAGTTCCAGCGTTTTGTTTTCTTTATTTATGGTAGATGAAAATTGAATTTGTTCCTGTTTGCCGGAATACTTGAAAGCATTCGATAAGAGATTGTAAATGATTTTTTCCGTTTTGTCTTTATCTATCCAACCAAGCATATTCTTTTCTATTTCCGGAGTAAAAGAATTATTTAACTGCTCGCTTAAAACCATAAAAGGTTCTGTCAAATTGTATAAGAAATCAGAAATATTCGTATGGTTAAACTGGTTTTTTAAAAAACCTGCTTCCACTTTCCGGAACTCCAGTAATTGTTGAACCAGATAGGTGAGTTTTGCTGCCTGCTGATGAATGAGTGTGGGGAAATAGCTTATTCCGGACTTTGTTTTTTCAGTTCCGGTCATTTCTTTTTGGCGTTCCGATGCGCCCATAATAAGGGTTAAAGGTGTTTGTAATTCGTGTGCAATATTTGTAAAAAATCCGAGTCTGTTTTTATGGAGTTCTTCTTCTTTTTTTCTTAATAGATGTTCTACTTCCAATTGATGCCGGATCTCCAATTTATTTTTTCTGTATCGGTAAAAAAGGATTCCCAAAATAGTCAATATGGAAAAATACCCCAACCAGGCATAAGTCGTCAGCCATGGATATTGATTCACTTCTAAAGTAAGAAACGAAAGGTCCTCTGTCCATAAGCCATCGCCATTGCTCCATTTTACTTTTAGCGTATATGTTCCTGGTAGTATATTGCTAAAATTGAGCTTTCCATTCTTTCCGGCATAATACCATTCTTTATTATATCCGTCGAGGTAATAAGCAAATTCACTTTTTTCGCTGTTTAAAAAACTAAGCGCTTTGATGTTTAGTTCAAAAAAGTTTTCATTCCGATCAATGATATAATGTAATGGCGCATGATCACTTTGAGGTTTTAGAATAAAGAAGTTGTTTTCTGCAGTTTTTTTTGCGCCAAAAGAAATTCCCTCTGCAATAAGATTGGGTATCCAGGAGGATTTGGTAATATTCTGAGGTAAAAAATTATTAAATCCATAAGTTCCTCCAAAGAAGAGATTGTCTTGTCTGTCTTTCCAAACCGCTCCATCTCCAAATTCATTGCTTTGCAAACCATCTGAATGTTGGTAGTAGGAAATATTCAAATTGTTGGGATCCAATCTTGCCAAACCTTTATTGGTACTCACCCAAATCTGCCCGGTTCTATCTTCTTCAATCGCATGAATCGTGTTATTGGGTAATCCATTTGTCGTGGTTAGTTTTTTAAAAACAGGCTCCGTCTTTACTGCTTCTGTTTTATCGAGCCAATTCAGCCCATAACTTGT
>JBDSBN010000228.1:0-4535 GCA_039921585.1 Ginsengibacter sp.
ACTATTCTGATTATTTTACTATTCGGTCTACTGATCTTTTTTTACATACGATTTTTCTGGGTGTTTGGTACCGGTACCAAGGCTGGTACTCTGAATACTTTTATGAATAAGGGGTATGTTTTCAAAACCTATGAAGGAAAAATTATTCAAAGTGGCTTCCGCCAAAATATTCAAAGTATTGATTTCAATTTCAGCGTTGTGAGTGAAAGCGTTGACAAAACGCTTTTAAATAATGCCGGCAAAGAAGTGGAAGTTCATTATAAAGAATACCTGGCTCCACTACCGTGGCGCGGAATGGAAAGATATGTGGTGGATAGTGTTTATCAGGTACGTCCCTCGGGAGACAATCGGGGAGTAAATCCGAAATAGCCAATTTTCGTTTCCTTTTCTAAATATCTTCTAATAGATCCGCGACTGTAGCAAACATTTTTTTACGGTATTCAGGAAGTTTCTCATCGGATACCCATTTTGTTTCAAGAATGTCTTCTTCTGTTTGGGGAATAAGCTTCTGATTGGAATTCGATATCATTTCAAACCAATGAGATTCTTTCATCATTCGGGTTCCTTTTTCTACATATGTATGGTACGTGATTGCAATTGGTTTTATTAATTCTACTTCGGACAATCCGGTTTCTTCTTTGACCTCTCTTACTGCGCAATCTTCTATGGATTCATTATTATCCAACTTTCCTTTAGGCAAATCCCATTTTCCTCTTCTAAAAATAAGAAGTGTTTCTCCTTTTTCATTACGCACCACGCCTCCGCCAGCTTTTATTATTTTAAATTGTTCGAAAAAATGCTCTTTCAATTCAGGGAGATTATCATGAAGGATGATGCCTCTTTCAAAGTCAGGTTTTTCAATCTCCTTACAAATAGATTGCACATTGTAATTAGAAATGCCTTCCATAAATATGGTGCTTTTTTCCGCCTTTAAAATGTTTATTTTTTCCAAATCAAGTGCGTCCGTTAAAAAAACAGGCTTGTCACCAAAATAAATCGTCATGAAGCTCATATGTTTTATTTTATCTTTGCGGCATGACCGATAAAATAGCCATTGCCGAAAAGCTTCTGCAAATTAAAGCAATAAAACTAAATGTAAAAGAACCCTTTACTTGGGCAAGTGGGTGGAAAAGCCCTATTTATTGTGATAATAGAAAAATTCTATCTTTTCCCTTTGTCAGAGATTACATTAAATCTGAAATGTGTAATGTCATCTTCCAGGCATTTGAAGATGCTGATATGTTAGCAGGTGTGGCTACAGCAGGAATTCCATGGGGTGCTATGGCAGCGGATCAGTTGAAACTCCCGTATATCTATGTGAGACCAAAACCAAAAGAACATGGCCTGGGAAATCAGATAGAAGGATTTTATGAGGAAGGCAAACGGGTTGTTGTTATTGAAGATCTTGTCTCCACCGGTAAAAGCAGTTTGCAAGTAGTGGATGTTTTAAGAAATACCGGATTGGAAGTGGTCGGAATGGTCTCTATTTTCAATTATGGCTTTGATGTGGCCCGGAATGCATTTGATTCCTACGGACTCACTCTAAATTCACTAACAGATTATGAATCGTTGATTGATTTAGCTATACAACAAGGGATTGTTTCAGAAAAGGATCAGGATACCTTGTTAAATTGGAGAAAGGATCCATCTAATTGGAATCCAAATTTGTAAGTTTGTGGAGCATCAGGTTATCGAATAGTTTCCGGAAATGATTCAACTTATTTCCGTTCACCTTTTTTCAAAGATAACTTGCTACACCATAAAAATATTATTATGAAAGAGGTACTCCTTGCTGTCGTTATTTTATTATCTTTTACAATGTCTTCCCAGGCTCAGAAAAAGCCTTCGGAGAAAGCTACGATCAATGCACCTGGTGTGCAGGATGAGGCGTGCAAAACCCGGCTTGAAAATCAATTGTCGAGACAGCAAGGAATTACCGCAGTAAAAGTGGATTACAGAAGACACAAAATAACCGTGACCTGGTTAAGGGATCGGACAAATATTGAAAACATTAAAACTGTGATTGCAAATATGGGTTATGATGCCGATGATGTTACCGCCGAACCTTCTGCATTAAAGCGTTTACCAAAATCTTGCCAGCACCCTGTGAAAAAAGAGGTGGAGGAAGAAAAGTCATAAAAACTGCAAACCGGAAATATTCTTTTTTATTTTCCCAAAATATATTGCGGAGTCGAAACTCCCATTTAATATCATATTAGATAAATACCTCTGTGAGGGCAATCTAATTGCTATGTTTCCTGTTTTTTTTATATGCAGTTATTTATTAATGAGCGCAAACAATCAAATTGCTCATTTTTTTATATTGATAAAATCTCATGTCCAATTTTAAAATACTGCATTGCCAAAAGTTGCCAATGCATTTCCCCGGAAACATGATGACTTACTTTCATATTTGATACACAATCAGACTTAGTACATATAGGAAATTTTTATGCCTTAAAATTTAAGCCTTGAGGCTGCTTCTAACTTCATGCAATAAAAGATCCGCACTTTTTAAGTTTTAGGCCTTTAAAATTGAATGATTCCTTTACAATTGATGTTATACCCTCAGGAGGCAGTTTTAATGCGCTTAATTCCGTTGATTTTGATCCAAACGAAACTCCATATTTAAAAACCCTCATGGAATAGGTTTATTTCTTATGTGAATTTAATTTCCTCATCTGGGATAATTGTTGTTCAGAGGCAAAAATGTTACCTGATCATTTTTGGCCATGTGTGTTCCAGGCAAGAAAATATTCAGAAGTCTGGACAAAAAAAATGAGTTCCGGATAGGGGAGGAGGTAGTTGTTGTTTTTATAATGTGTCTTTTGAGCCTGTTGTTTTTCTAGAGGAGTAATTTACGAATTCAGTTTTTTGATATATTAAATTTTCTGAAGTCAAGTTTCTGCATTTCGAATCTAAAAAATACTGAATATTTGTTTCGATTCATAATTTACCGGTAAAGTCATAAACACATTTCCCTTTCCAATTTTTATTTTCCCCGATAATTTTATCAGCACTTCCTCTCCGGTTAATGCACTAAAAGCATTTTTAAAAACATTCTTCATATCGACATTAAATTCAATAGGAATTAAAAAGGAATTTCTTTTAGGAATTCTTAAAAGAGAGTCAGTCGAACTATGTCCCAATAAATTTCCATTTATAAAAATATCCAGGTCGGTTCTTTTTAATTGCATTCCAAAATTATTGGGATTGTAATATTCCAAATCCATACGTATGGTGGATTTATCAAATCCGAGTTTGCTTATAGAAAAGTTGTGATATGTCTTGTGTTCTAACGCCTTGGGAGAGGAGCATGACATAATTGCCAAACTGGCTAAAAGGGTAATCGTAAAATATTTTCTCATAAAAACTGCTGTTTAAAAAACTAGTGCCCAAAGGTAGGTTTTATCTCATAATTAAATTAGCAATCCCAAAAATAACCTACTCGTATTTGACGCTAAGTAATTTAGTTTTAATAAATTTAACTTAAGTAATTGAAAATCAATGAAAAGGAGTTAATTACGTAAAATTAAAGATAGAAAATTATGCGTGTAATTTTTGGATTTTAATGAAGATATTTTTGGGTAATTAAAACAGATCAATTTATGCCTATTTTATTAATATTATACTGATAATCAATTAGTAGTAAATTTCAACTGTTATTTTATTTTATATAAAAGATTATTGTTGATTTTTGTTTATATCTATACCTGCGTTTTAGAATTTTTGAGTATTCTTAGATTAGTTAGTTTGCCGATTGACTGTAATGCAGATGAAAAATTGTCAGTCCAGAATAATTGAGCATATTCCGGCAAAATGGAAAAAAAATTGAATCAGATTAAAAATTAATAAAAAATATCTTGCTAATTGTATTCAAATAAGTTCTGAATAGGTTGTTTTAATAAAATTTATTAAAACAATTGGCAAATTTGTTAGTTTTGATTCAATTTTATGTTTTGCGTAAATTTACGGTCTTGCATTATTCGGTTTTGCACTATATGTTTGCATCATAATCGTTAAAGAAGATTACCTCGGCTTTACTTTTATGCATGAAATCCTACCATTCCTGAAAAAGCCAATTTGTTTTTTTACCATAAACACAAGGAATGACCCAAAATTTTATCTTTAAGTACCCATACTTAACACTGCTAATACCTCCTTCAGGATTTCAAGTTTTATCAAAATCTTACAATTGTATAGCTTGTTTTGCTTATATGAAAGAGGTTTCATATAGGTGATTGTGTTAATGTACTTAGGTTAAACCAAAACTTTAAAGGGAACATATTTCGTTCTAATCCATCCAATTTTATAAAAATCCGTTTTCCGATATTCATTGTAAATGATTATTAAAAATAATACAATGATAAAAAATAGGCTATTAAAGATTGCCATGTTGTGGTCTTTTATTACAATTAATTTGACTGTTTACGCTCAAAAAGAGAGCAATAAATTAGAGATTTTAAGTTTTGATACAGAGAGATTTGAGGATAAAGTGGATATAAAATGGACTATAAATGAGGCTAATTTGACCG
>JBDSBN010000229.1:0-3549 GCA_039921585.1 Ginsengibacter sp.
TGATTTATAATTTTTAATGCATTGTAATGTGCACGAGGCAGTTGAATAGCCTGCGGCGGTTGAATGCTTCGCGTTGAATAGCCTGCGGCGGTTGAATGCTTCGCGATGAATAACCTGCGGTAGTTGAATGCTTCGCGTTGAATAGCCTACAGCAGTTGAATGCTTCGTGTTGAATTGCCTGCGGCAGGTGAATGCTTCGCGTTGAATGTTTTTTGTGAGATTGCCTGAAAACTTAGAGAACTTCCTTAAATGATTGGTGATACAATTTAAGATTTAATCAATAAAAAATGGACGTATCACTACGTCCATTATATAACTTTATAAAAATAAACTTATGCCTCCGCAACAACTTCCTGCACTTCCGGAATCATTCTCTTCATCATACCTTCAATACCGGCTTTAAGTGTAATCATTGAAGATGGACATCCGCTGCAACTTCCCTGCATTTTCAGATTAACAACTCCATCCTCATAACTTACAAACTGAATTGCGCCACCATCCATTTCTACTGCTGGTTTTACATAGTTTTCAAGAAGTTCTTTAATACGTTTAACCACATCATCATCATCGGCATGTACCGTATTGCTGCTTTCTGTTTTGCGCTCTGCTAATTGCTCTTCATTAATAATAACATTCCCTTCTTCCAGGAATTCTTTTAAAAACTGACGTACAGAAGGAATGACATCCTGCCAGTTTTCTGTATCATCTGTTTTGGTAAGCGTTACAAAATTGCTGGCAATAAAAACGGACTTTACAAATGGGAATGCAAATAACTGAATAGCCAAAGGCGAAGCACTGGCGCTTTCTTCATTTGCAAACTCAACACTTTTTCCCGGATACAATAACTTATTGGCCACAAATTTCATCGATTCCGGGTTTGGAGTCATTTCTGTATAAATACTTATTACCGGATTTCCTGTTTTGATCATAATAGTAAAATTAAGGCACAAATCTACAAAGAATATTCTACATCCTACCCTTGCAGATGTTAAGTTATAGGCATTTTTCCATCTTTCGTAATGGTCTTCTTAATAGATGATAATCCAAAAGCAACTGTATTTATTCAAAAAATGAATTATTTGTTTTAGAAATGAAACGTCGCATGCAACACCAAATTTCTACCCATCCGGGGAATTTTCATAATATCAAGGTGCTCTACATAATTTTTATCCAATAAATTTTCAATACCTCCATGAAATGAAAGGGTCTTGGTTTTAAATTGAATATCCTTTCCTGCCTTCAGATGGATGAGTCCAAATGCGGGTGTGGAGGTTTCTCCAAACCGGGCAGTATTTACATGATTTTGCGAAGCAGAAATCACTCCTGTGAGCCCAACAGAAATTTTATCGCTTTTGTAATTTAATTGATTGATGGATTTAAAGGGAGAAATCAGGGGTAATGCACCACCTTCATTATCCGTTCCATAATTGAATGCATTTGAAGTGCTGAAGCTAACCTGTTTGGAAATTTTGATTTCTCCGGAGGCTTCTATACCTGACAGAATTGCTGAAGGAAGATTGGAATATTGCCTGACTCCATTTGCACCTATGGTCATAACGCTATATTCATGTTTTTGAATTCCTGCGATATAATTTTTCATAAAATAACTATAAGCCTGTAATTCTATTTTTAGACCATTCTTCTGATATTGCCCACCAAGCGCCGCATTCCAGGAAGTTTCGTTTGCAATGTCCGGATTGCCCAGGTAGTCGTATCCATCCATTCTATTGAATAAATAAAACCCATACATTTCCTGTAATGTACCCTGACGCATTGTCCTGGCTAAATTTGCATAAATAGAAAAATGGCTGTTCAGTTGATATACCGGGTTAAGATACAAGTTATACAAAAGTGTATTTCTTGAAAGTTCACCTTCAAACATACCAGAGAGTAATTTCTTTCCTTCAGTTGTAAATATGGAAGATGACGATACATCCATACGTCCACCTATCAAAACGGACAGAGCAGAATTTATATCGATGCGGTCTGATATATCTAAACCAATGACATTTCTTTGAGCATCGGGAATGGTGAGCATGAACATTTCAGCGGCATTCTCCGGATACATCGTCATTTCAGCATGTAATCGATTTTGATACCCGTTTATTTTTGTTTTGATCTCATGATTTTTAAACGCCCATTTTGCCTCGGAATAAAATCCCATTGTTTCGGAAGTTCCCGGCATATCCATATGCATAGGTACCTGTTCTGCCGGACGTTTCGTGTCATCCATTGCATGGTCAATAAAGTTGTAATAAATCTTAGTTTCCAAATGCTGCAGAGCTCCGATATTTTGGTGATATATATGAGAAAGAGCGCCAATTTTAGCTTTTGCAAATTCAACATCCATTGTTAATGCCGGATACCCGATATTATATCCTTCATCCTGAATATAATTGAATTGCAGAAAGTGATGATCTTTGACCTGATACTTTGCTGAAATGCCTCCATTCCATTTACTATATTGAGAGAATTTAATTTCTTCTCCTTTTGCAGCTTTGTAATTTTGGGAGTTTCTAAAAATACCATTCATATTAATTCCTAATTTTTCTGTGCTGTAATTAACGGCAGCCAGCGTTTGTACAGCATTTCCATTTGATTCATATCCCACGCCTGCTAATCCACTCCACTTTTTAATTGCGTTTAACCTGGGTTGTTTTATCTTAAAATCAAATCCCCCACCTATGCTGCTTCCATAGGCCATATCATTTGCTCCAAAATTAACCATGATACTTTGAAGATTGTTTGGTTCAATATAAGAACTGATTGGATCCATCCTGTCTGTACAAGCACCGAACATGGCCATTCCATCAATCGTCACATTTATTTGTCCGGCGTTCAAACCGCGGATAGTTGGCTCAAGAGCAAAGTTTCCACGTTTGATCATCGATACCCCATTAATCGCATCCAATATCTGATCGGTGGAGGTTTGCAAATCAGCAGGTTGTTTCTTTTCTTTTGAATAATTCAAATAACGATCATTTTGTATAATGACTTCTTTTAGTAACACATTCCGTGTTTCAAAACTGTCCCTTTGTCCAAAACTAATTGCGGGTATAAGGGCAAACAGTAAAACAATCACTTTCATTCTGGGTAACATATATCCTGTTTAATCTTCGGGGTGCAGAACAATTTCTTACACCCCGAAGTAATTTTTTTAAAATAAAATATCAATGGTCGCATTCTCAACAATCACGACGTCATTTTTGGAAAGTTTAAAGTGAAATCTCCAATCACCTGTCATAGTATAGTTCACTTTCCCTTTGTACCGACCATTTCCAATATTAACGGGATGTACATTATTGGGAGATCCATGTCCCATAGACGGCATCTCGGGTGAGAAATCAATCTTAAAATCATTCACTGGCGGAAATGTCATCATATTATTCTGGCTGATAAGAATTTCCAAATCATTCATTCCCACTTCCCATTTTTTTGGTGGTATCAATGCCACAACGTATTTGTTTCCATCAGTTCCTGTATAGCTTCCTACAAGTTTTGTTTTTGCATCAGGGATATCCAAATTGATGGTTGTTATCTCTCCGTTAA
>JBDSBN010000230.1:0-3760 GCA_039921585.1 Ginsengibacter sp.
TGATTACATTTGATTCGAAAGGTGGTCTTGAAAGTGGTAAAAGATTTCTGGATGCTTTACAAATGCTCACTCTTACTTCAAACCTGGGCGACACACGCAGTATCGCTTCTCATCCGGCCTCAACTACACATGCAAAACTGACTGCTGAAGAACAATTAAGTGTTGGGATCACTCCGGGACTGATAAGAATTTCAGTGGGTTTAGAAAACATAGAAGATATAAAAGCGGATATTCTCCAGGCGTTGGAAAAATGTTGATAGCGATTCTCTATTGATAAAAAGATAGTTCATACCTTTTTAGATAAATAAAATGGTGCTGTAATGGGTAGCTGGTTTCACAACAAATTGTTTCGAAAAATTTAGCGGTTAAAATCTACTAATCTTAAAAAAGAAAAATTTCATAAATAATTTCCAATGTAACTTCCATTTATTTAAAACATTATCTTTAATCGCTTAAAAAAAATGGACTATGCGTTATCTCACGGCAATCATTATTGGACTTGCATTTATCATTGGTGTATTCATTATTGGGAATGCTTATTAATCACGGTCAAAGGCGATGGAAACCATTAGTGTCACTGGCTCTGCAGAAAAAGATTTCGTAAGCGACCTGATTGTATGGAAGGGATCTTATTCCAGAAAATCGATGGATCTCAAAAGTGCATATGCGCAATTGAAGTCGGATGAAAATACCATCAGGACGTATCTTTCAGGTAAAGGGATTCAAAATAATGAAATGGTTTTTTCATCTGTAAATATCAATAAGGAATTCAATTTTAGAACCGATGAAAACGGCCGGTCATTGGGTCAGGAATTTTCAGGATATAATCTTACGCAAAACGTGAGGGTAGAATCTTCCGCGGTCGATAAAATTGATCAGATCTCAAGAGAAGCAACAGAACTGATCGAGAAAGGAATTGAATTTAATTCTTCAGCGCCCCTATTTTATTATACGAAACTAACCGAAGTAAAAATGGATCTTTTGGCGAAAGCAAGTGCTGATGGAAAACAAAGAGCCGAAATAATTGCGAAAAATTCCGGGAGCTCATTAAGTAAATTAAAGAATGCCAATCTTGGCGTTTTTCAGATCACTGGAAAAAATAGTGATGAAGATTACAGCTACGGCGGCACTTTCAACACTTCCAGCAGAAATAAAACGGGCTCAATAACTATTCGGATGGAATTTGCAGTAGACTAACTCCTTTTACAGTAAACCAAGAAATAATTCGTTTTTGTATTTCATCCTCTAAGAATTATTCAGCCCCATATTTTCAGTTTCAATTTACGAATGTAATAACTCACTGATATTTCATCATCAAATCAAATAAAATCTTTTTATCCGATTCAGTCAGAAAACGACTGCTATCCTGCCCCTCGAAATGACGTTTGAAAGCAACAATCGCGGCGCCTGTATCTTTTATTGAATAACCAATAATTCGTAAAGCCAGCAGATGATTAAAGTTGGGCGGAACAATAATTTTACTCGTATCGCTAAACCATAATCCATAGCCATTTTGCGAAAGTAATTGCCAGGGAAAATTTACGTTCGGATCTTTCTTTCTTGTTGGCGCAATATCAGAATGACCAATAAAATGAGATGCCGGAATAGCGTATTTCAATTTTAGAGTATTCAGCACTGTTAGTAAGCTATTTATCTGTGCTGCAGGAAAAATTTCATCCCCATTATTATCCAGTTCAATTCCTATGGAACTGGAATTGACATCTTCATCATTTCCCCAGGAAGCCTTGCCAGCCTGCCATGCGCGTAAATAATCGTTCAACATATGATGAACAGTTCCATCTTTACAAATAACATAATGAGCGCTCACCTGCGTACGTTGAAGCGTAAAAGTCTGCAAGGTTTGCTCACAACTATTTTGAGCAGTGTGGTGTATAATCACAAAATTCGGTTTACGCAAATTAAAATTCGTCGTACCTACCCACGTAGATCGGGTTCCGTCAACGGGGTATTTTTTTATCTCCTTTGCAAATTCTTTTACCTGACGTTTATAAATTTTGTTGGTGGTCGCATATTTATTAGATGAGCAGGAAGTAATGATAAAAATAAAAATGAAACAGGAATAAATTTTGAAGTCCATACTTTTTTGACAAAGATAAAATCTGAAGGTTCAAGACATAAGAAATTTTCTATCACCCTGATAAGCTTAAAAATTCTTATTACATATTTCTTCTGTATTGTCCACCCACTTCATATAACGCATGCGTGATTTGTCCGAGTGAACAATGCTTAACGGTTTCCATCAATTCAGCAAACAGATTTTCATTATGAATGGCAACCTTCTGCAATCGCTTCAGCATCCCGGCGCTCTTTTCTTTATGTAATTCTTTGAAGGTATTTACATTTTTAATTTGAAAGTCCTTTTCTTCCCTGGTGCTTCTGATCACTTCCATTGGAAGTATTGTTGGTGAACCTTCCTTATTCAAAAATGTATTGACACCAACCAAAGGCAGCGCTCCATTATTTTTTAGTGATTCATAATAAAGACTTTCTTCCTGAATCTTATTTCTTTGATACATCCTTTCCATGGCGCCAAGAACGCCCCCTCTTTCAGAAATACGATTAAATTCTTCCATCACAGCTTCTTCAACAAGATCAGTCAGTTCTTCAATTAAGAAGCTTCCCTTGTTTGGATTTTCATTCTTTGCAGTTCCCAATTCACGATTAATAATCAATTGAATCGCCATGGCGCGGCGAACGCTCTCTTCTGTAGGCGTGGTGATCGCCTCGTCATACGCGTTCGTATGAAGGCTATTGCAATTATCATAAATCGCATATAACGCCTGTAATGTTGTACGGATATCATTGAAATCAATCTCCTGTGCGTGTAAGCTTCTGCCACTGGTTTGGATATGATATTTCAGCATTTGAGAACGCGGATTCGCTTTGTATTTATACTTCATCGCCTTTGCCCAGATTCGTCTGGCTACGCGGCCAATTACACTATATTCCGCGTCCATACCGTTACTAAAAAAGAATGAAAGATTATGGGCGAAATCATCAATATTCATTCCGCGGCTTAAGTAATATTCCACATAAGTAAACCCGTTAGAAAGAGTGAATGCAAGCTGTGTGATAGGATTGGCGCCAGCTTCAGCGATATGATAACCACTTATGGAAACGGAATAAAAATTTTTTACTTCCTTTTCTATAAAATATTCCTGTACGTCGCCCATTAATTTCAGAGCGAATTCTGTTGAAAATATACACGTATTTTGTGCCTGATCTTCTTTCAAAATATCTGCCTGAACCGTACCCCGGACAGACGATAGCGTCTTTGCTTTTATGTCTTCATAAATATTTTTATCCAGCACATCTTCACCTGACAAACCCAACAGTCTTAAACCAAGGCCATTATTTCCTTTTGGTAATTGACCGTTTATTTTTCCTGTTTCAAAAAACACTGGCTTATCGTTTACACCAATATATTTTGGAAGATCTTCTAATTTATATTTGGATTCAATAATTGCGTTTACACGCTCCCGTAAGTTATGTTCAATTATATATTTTTCGCATTGTTGATCAATTGCAGCATTCAAAAAGAACGCGAGCAACATGGGTGCAGGTCCATTGATCGTCATGCTCACAGAAGTTTTAGGATCGCAGAGATCAAAACCGCTATACAATTTTTTTGCGTCATCCACGCTTGCAATACTCACTCCGCTATTCCCCACTTTCCCATAAATATCAGGACGAATTTCGGGATCTTCACCATACAACGTGACACTATCAAAAGCAGTGC
>JBDSBN010000231.1:0-3031 GCA_039921585.1 Ginsengibacter sp.
TACATGTACTAATTTTATAACCCCTTCGTCAATACATGCATTCACGATATTCGCCGTCCCCTCGACGTTTAGCTTTAAAAGATGGTATTTTTCTTTTGGATCAAAAGACACAATTGCTGCGCAATGATACACATGAGTGATTCCTTCCATTACTTCTTCCAATCTGACTACATCGAGTATATCGCATTGTTCCGATTGTAAATTTGGATGTGTTAATTGCAGAGGAGTTTTATTGTAAATAGCCTTTACTTTAAACCCTTGTTTGAGTAATTGATGGATTAATTCATTTCCTACCAGACCGGCACCGCCAGTGACTAAAATGTTTTGCTCTAGATTCTTTTTTTCCGGAAATGTCGTCATAAATTCTCTTCCTGTTTTGGTCGCTAAATAAGGATAAATTTAGCTTACCCTTTTTGCTGATAATTGTAAAAACCTTTTCCGGTCTTTTTTCCCAAATGCTTGTTGTTTACTTTTTCTATTTGTAAAGCGGAAGGTTGAAAACGTGGAGCCTGATCATACGCATCATACAGGCTTTGCGAAACAGCTAAGTTGATATCCATTCCAATCAGGTCCATCAACTTAAACGGGCCCATTTTAAAACCTGTAGACTCCAACAGAGTATCTACTTCTTCAAAAGAAGCAATTCCTTCCTCCACAATTTTTAATGATTCCAGATAATAATGCCTGGCTACTCTGTTTACAATAAACCCGGGAGCATCTTTACACATGACTGCCTGTTTTCCCATTTTGGTTGAAATATCAAAAACAATTTGGGAAGCAGCATCGCTCGTTTTTGCGCCATTAACAACTTCTACAAGCTTCATGACATATGCGGGATTAAAAAAATGCATTCCGACTACTCTTTCCGGAAAAGGAATTTTTTCCTGTAATGAAGAAATAGACAGAGAAGAAGTATTCGTGGCGAAAACAACTTCCGGACCATTGAATTTGGCCAGTTCAGTAAATAAAGCAACTTTCGCATCTTCCTTTTCTACAATCGCTTCTATTATTAGAGAGCCGATACATTCCTTTATATTTTCAACAAAACGAATCCGGGAATAAATGGTTTTCTTTTCCTCAAGATCAATTTTCTTTTTGGTCAGTAAATAATCCAGGTTTTTTTGAATAGATACTTTCGCATTATCTAAAACAGTTTTATTCAGATCAAACAAGATTGTATCAAATCCACTCTGGGCAGCTACCTGCGCAATTCCACTACCCATTGTACCGGCACCGCAAACACAAATCGTCATGGCGATATAATTTTAATGAAAGGTAATACCCCTTTGCTCAACCGAGCCATTTACAACCCTAAACTGTACTAGTAAATTGTTTTAAAAAACGGACATCATTTTCGCTGAAAATACGCAAATCTTTTATCTGGTATTTCAACATGGTAATTCTTTCAATACCCATTCCGAATGCAAAACCGGAATATTTCTTTGAATCGATTCCGCAATTATCCAGCACGTTTGGATGTACCATACCGCAACCTAAAATTTCCACCCAACCCGTGTGCTTACATACATTACATCCTTTACCACCGCAAATCAGGCAACTGATATCCATCTCTGCACTTGGTTCTGTAAAAGGAAAATAAGATGGACGGAAACGCACTTTTTGATCTTCGCCGAACATTTCTTTTACAAAGAAATACAGGGTTTGTTTCAGATCAGCGAACGAAACATTTTCTGCGATGTACAACCCTTCTACCTGATGGAAAAAACAATGTGCCCTTGCGCTGATGGTTTCATTACGATAGACTCTGCCCGGACAAATAATCCGGATAGGAAGCTGTCCCTTTTCCATTTCCCGCACCTGCACGCTGCTTGTATGTGTACGCAACATCCAGGCAGGACTTTGTGAAACGTAGAAAGTGTCCTGCATATCTCTTGCCGGATGATTTTCTGGTAAATTCAGTGCAGAGAAATTATGCCAGTCATCTTCAATTTCAGGTCCTTCTGCCACAGCAAAACCCAGTCGCTGAAAAATTGAAACGATTTGATTTCTGACAATGCTTATCGGATGCCTTGATCCTACGACGAAAGAATCACCAGGCAGACTAAGATCTGCACCGGAAGTATTTTCAATCGGGGAATTTGCATGAGAGCTTTTTAAATTTTCATGTTTTTTCTCAGCAAACATTTTAAGTTCATTAAGAACTTTCCCCATTTCTTTTTTATTTTCCGGAGCTACATTCTTCATTTCCCCCATGAGAGCTTTGACTGATCCGTTGGAACCAAGAAACTTAATCCGGAAGGATTCGGCGACATTATTATTATCATCACTTGTGAAAGTGCTTATGGCTGATTTTAATTCTTCTACTTTTCCTAATAAATTTTCCATAAATGCGAAGTTACCAATTTGGATTATTACCTGAACCGGAATTTTAAGGTAAACGTTTTTGCCGTCTTAATATTAGGCAGACCCTGCAATTGTTTTACGCCTTTTGCATCAATCTATATTCAATTTCCCTCATACCTTTTTCAATTCCCTATTTAAAAAAAACGAGTTCAAGTGCCCGATTATCCCAATTATCATATAGGTTTGCGCCAAAACATTTCTCCCATGTACGACCTGCAAGATTATCTTTCTCCTATCAATGTTGCTGAAATTAATGATGACACGGATTACAACGACAGTCAGATGGGAAGCATCCTCCGAATCAATCAGGAATACATCCCTGATTTAGAGGGAATAGATATCGTATTTGTAGGGATCAATGAATACCGGGGTGAAGCAGCTTTGCCTGAAGAAAATTCAGCAGATGCCATCCGTAAACAGTTTTACAGATTACATTACTGGCACCAAAATGTGCAAATGGCAGATATAGGCAATGTCAAAATTGGCGCTTCCTTAAAAGACAGCTATCATGTATTGAAAATTGTTCTTAAAGAATTATTGGAATTAAATAAAACGGTCGTGATTATAGGTGGTTCACACGACATTACTTTGGCGCAATATTATGCGTATAAAGATATCGGGAACCTGATAGATGCCACTGTCGTTGACGCGATAATTGATTTAAAAA
>JBDSBN010000232.1:0-2537 GCA_039921585.1 Ginsengibacter sp.
GCCATTAAAGAAAGGCCTTCCATTTATTACTAAATCATTATCACATTAATCATCCTGCTGATCGTTGGAACTTAAAAATGTAAGTATGATTATTAGTAAGTAATCTCCTTATTATTTTGATTAATAACCCTAAGATAATTGTTGTATTAATAGAAATCTCCCACCCCTAAATACAAATATCTCCCTTTTTTATACCCCTTAACATTTTAAATGATGACAATTTAGAAGGTAATGCGATATACAAAAAAGAAAATTATTTTTTAAATAAACAAAGAGTTTCTATTAACTATATCTTTTTTTATATATCTTTTGCTGGATATTAAAATATGCAGCAAAAATCTCAAAATACTAATCTTCAAAGTGAAGCCTTAATTGTAGCTATAAAAGCAACCAATGAAGAGGTTCTAAAGAATTTGTATGAAGAGAATTATCATAAAGTGGAGAATTATGTTCTTGCAAATAGTGGAACAAGACAAGATGCGAAGGATATTTACCAGGAAGCATTCATCAGTTTATGGAGAAATATTCAAATGGATAAATTTTTTCCGGAGAATGAGCACTCTATAAATGCTTATTTATTTCGTATTGCAAAAAATAAATGGCTTGACCATTTGAGATCATGCCATTTTAAAAAAACAGTTCCTTTAATGGACATTTCGGAAAATAAGAGAGAAGAAAAAAAAGAAAGTGAAGAGCTTTCGACAGAAGATGCTCAGTTTATCATTGAGGTTAAAAAACATTTCCAGGAATTAGGAGAAAACTGTCAGGAACTATTGATCAGATTTTATTATAAAAAAGAATCCATGAGAACCATTTCAAAACAGTTCAATTGGACAGAAGCCAGTACCCGAAACAATAAATACCGATGTATACAAAAACTGAGGGATTTATTGAAAAAATGAACTACTTGAATACAAATAAAACCATATTGCCAGAAGAATTTCAGGAAATTGAACAATACATTTTAAATAAAATGTCCAGAGAGCAGTTACAATCCTTTACTCAAAGATTAAATTCGGATGGTGAACTTCGTAATAAGGTTCACTACATGAAACTTCTTTTAACCGGAATACAGGAAGATCAGCTTGCACGGGATTTAAATAAATTCCATGATAATATGCAATCTCCTCCGAAAAATATCTCTCCCAAAGAGAATGGTGTTAATTTAAAATTCTTATTGATTGCGGCATCGGTAATTTTCCTGGTAACCATTTCAATATTTTTATTTTTAAACAATCCGCAGCAGGAAGAAAAGCTGTATTCTGAATTTTACAAACCCGATTCAGGGCTAATCAGTTCCATGAGCTCATCTGAGCACTATAGTTTTGATCGCGCGATGATTGATTATAAGACTGAAGATTACAAAGCAGCTATACAAATTTGGGATACCCTGTATACGATTAAACCAGGTAATGATACTTTACAATATTTTTTAGGCTCCGCCTACCTTGCACTGAATCAGTACGAAAATGCCATTACCTATTTTGAAAAAGTAATTTCTCAGGAGAATTCTTATTTCGTAGAAGATGCCAACTGGTATTTAGGATTGGCATTATTAAAAATAAATAAAAAGGATCAGGCCATTTCATTTATAGAAAAATCGGATCATCCACAAAAGGAAAAGATCCTGGATAAACTTAAAAAGTAAAGAGCTTTATCCGGACAACCAATTCAAAAATCGGGTTTTATGATAAAATCTTTTTTAAAAATCAGTGCCGGAGTTTTTTTTACACTAGCAAGTTTTTCTATTCAAGCACAGGTGTCTGGTATTCCAGCCATTGAAAAAGCCATTTTTGAAAAAGATTTCAAAAAAGCTGATGCCCTATTGCAACCAATCATTAAAAGTTTTATCAATAAAAACAAACCGGATTCCCTTTTAAATTATCTGTTTTTTGAAGGGAAGGTTACACAAGGAAAAAAAGATATTCAGGCTGGAGTCAAAGCATTCGTTTCTCTTCGGGAAAAAATAAAATCGCTCACCAATGATCCGGGCATTATTCGTCAGGCTTATATTGAAGAGGGTGAATTTTATGGCTCGAATGGAATGAATCATCAGGGATATGAAGCAAACATTCAGGCTAAGAAATATGTTCTTTTAATGCCGGGAAGAACAGAAAACTATCAGGGATTGATCGAAAACAATCTCTCCACTTTTGCACAACGTATAGGAGATATAGATTTGGCAGGAAAACATTCGAGAGCCGCTATAAAAATTTTAACCTCTGTTAAAAATGCGAATCCGGAAACACTGTATATCGCTTATAACGGAATGGGAGCAATGATGTGGTACGCCTCCAAGTCGGATAGTGCCTTGTACTATTACAACAAAGCACTCGAAACCCTTGACAAGGCGGAACCCACGCCCATGAATAAATATTTCAGACCATCTACCATACAAAATAATTTAGCAGGACTTTACTCCATTGAGGGGAATACAACTAAAGCAATTATTACCCTAAATCTAAGTCTTGCCAATCTCCGAAATTTCATCACTTCATCCGGTGCTGATCCAAAAAAACAATCAGCCATTCTGTTTC
>JBDSBN010000233.1:0-14079 GCA_039921585.1 Ginsengibacter sp.
TTTCTTCCGTCATCATAGGTCACGTCAATAACCTGATTATTCAATGAAAATTTCCCATAAGTCATTTTCCCTTTTGGATTTTCCAACACTGTCGAATCCGGCATAAATAAAATACCTGATTTATACTCAATTCCTGTATTCGGATCTTTCATCGAAATATCTACCGAAGACGGATTATCTGCTTCATCCAGGTCCCAGTACTGACATAAAAGACTAAAGGAATCCCTTTCAGTATTTACAACACCACTTTGAGTTTTACTACTATTTTCTCCTTCGGGAGAAGTACAATTTGATAATATAATACCTATCGAAATAAAGATCAATAATTTTCTCATGCGCCAAAAATAATAAAATCAACCTGAAGAAGATATTAAATGTATTTTTATCCATAACATTTAAGAATCTTTTTTCTTTTAACTGTGTAAATAACTAAACGACCATAAAATACCCATTCCGTTTTATGAGAATACCGGCTTTTATTTTTCTTATTTTGATATCCTTAAATTCTATCGCTCAAAAGAAAACTGCTACAGTTTCCGGAAGGATTATTGACGAAAATGAAAAGCTCCTTTCTGATGTGAGCATAACGATTCTTGGAAATCAACAAGGGGTTATCAGTTCTGATTCTGGAACTTTCCAAATCATTGTACCAGCAGAAAAAGCATTTGCTTTAATATTTACACACGCCGGATTTCACACCCAACAGAAGAATTTTTTATTAAATAATCAGGAGAAAGAATTTGTTTCTATAAAATTAATCAATGCCGGCAAAACACTGGAAACAGTGATCATTAAAGATGAAACAGAAAGAATTGAAACCGGTTTAATAAAAGTGAATCCCAAAAGTGCCATTACTCTTCCATCTGCTACGGGCGGCGTAGAAGGTTTAATTAAAATTCTTGTTGGGAGTAACAACGAACTGACTTCTCAATATTCTGTAAGAGGAGGAAACTATGATGAAAATCTTATTTATGTCAACGATTTTGAAATTTACCGGCCTTACCTTGTACGAAACGGTCAACAGGAAGGACTCAGTTTTATTAATCATGAAATGGTTAAAAATATCCACTTTTACAACGGAGGATTTCAGGCAAAATATGGAGACAAAATAAGCAGTGTATTGGATATTGAATACAAACAACCAAAGTCATTCAGCGGTTCTGCTTACATCAGTTTACTCGAACAAGGCGTACACTCGGAAGGAATTTCCAAAAACAAACAGTTTTCCTGGATGATTGGTGCGCGAAGTAAAACCAGCCGCAGTTTGCTGGGAAGTCAGGAAACAAAAGGCAACTATCAGCCTTCCTCTTCGGATATTCAGGCGCTGCTGATGTGGAAACTTTCTCCAAAAAATCATTTAGAAATATTAGGAATTGCTTCAGGATCCAAATTTTCACTTGTACCTGAATCAGCTAAAAAATCCAGTGCTGTTTTCTCCCCCTTATTTACTGCTAATATTGGTTTGGATATCTTTTTTGAAGGACAGGAGAAAGACAGTTATAATAGCAACTTAATAGGATTGAGTTTTGTTCAAAATGTGAATAGTCAATTAAAATTAAAATGGATGGCCAGCAGATTTGGCGATAAAGAAAACGAACATTTTGATATCACCGGAGCCTACCTTTTTGGCGAAAGAAGCTTTGATAAATCAAAACCGGAATTCGGACAAATTGTGAATCCTTTGGGCGCAGGAATTTTTCAGAATTTTGCCCGGAACGAACTCAACATCGAAGTATATAACATTAGTCATAAGGGAAATTATAAGCAAGGTGCTCATTTTTATCAATGGGGTGCTGGGGTAGATCACACGGTTATTTCAGACAAGCTAAATGAATGGGAATATATTGATAGTGCCGGATACTCTTTGCCCTATAATCCCAATGGCATTCACCTGAGTAAATTACTCAAATCCACAGCAGATATCCGGGTACAAAAATTTTCAGGGTATTTCCAGGATAATATACGTTTGTGAAATGCATCCAGAGATATCACTTTGCAGGCGGGTATAAGATTTAACTACAATTCTTTAAACAATGAATTTCTACTAAATCCACGCGCACAGATAAGCTTTAGACCGGATTGGAAAAATGACATTGTTTTCAAAGCTTCTGCCGGAACGTATAGCCAGCCGCCTTTCTACCGGGAATTAAGAAGATATGACGGCACTGTAAACGAATCTTTGAAAAGTCAAAAAAGCATTCAGTATGTAGCAGGATTTGATTACAATTTCTCCCAGAAACTAAGACCCGTTCGCATTACAACAGAGTTGTATTACAAGTCACTCACAGATGTGGTTCCGTATGATATTGAGAATCTTCGTATCAGGTATTTTGGTGAGAACAGCGCCAGGGCATATGCTGCCGGTATAGAAACACGGATTTTCACTGAACTGGTTAAAGATGCTGAAAGCTGGTTCAGCATTGGGGTTAGTCAAACGAAAGAAAACCTGGACAATGATTTTTATTATACCTATAAAAATGCAGCCGGTGACATTATCAACAGTAAAACGGATGACCAAATTGTAGCTGACAGTGTCAAGACCAATGTTAATTACGTTAGAAGGCCTACGGATAGATTATTAACAATGGGACTATTTCTTCAGGATTATTTAAGTACAAATAAAAATTTTAAAGTACACTTAAACATGATTTACGGGAGCAACATGAGTTATAACATTCCCAATAACCCAAAATACCGGAATGCATTGATTATAGAGCCCTACATCCGCGCAGATATTGGGTTTAGCGCCTTACTCTTAAGTCAGAAATCCCAAAGAAGAAGCCATTCTCCATTCCGCAGTTTCGAAAATATCTGGGCCAGTTTGGAGGTATTTAATATTATTGATCGGGCAAATGTAATTTCTTACCAGCTTATTAAAGATTTTGACAACAACACTTTTAGCATTCCAAACAGATTAACTCCAAGGATGATAAATTTTAAATTACTGGCGAGATGGTAATGGGTAGTAGCTCTGTTTTTCACTAACACACAGGCCATTCTAAAGGGTCATTCCGTTTCGATATCATAAATAAACTCATAGCCCTTCCGTCTTCAACAATATCATTTTCCCTTTTGAATCCTGCTTTAAGAAGTACATTTTGTGATTCGCTATTATCTAATTCAGTAACAGCGTATACTTTAGTAAAGCCTTGTTGATTAAATAACCAATTCAATGATTCATTAACCACTTCCGTCGCGTAGCCTTTTTTCCATTCTTCCTTAATGAGTGAATAGCCAATTTCAACACTATCCATCTCCGGAATATTTTTCAAAAGGAACAAACCGATGAATTTAGAAGATAATTTTTCTTTGATAAAATATCTTCCAAAAACAGACGAGTTATTATAATCTAAAAGTTGTTGATGGAAAATTTGTTCTGTTTCTTCAATGGTTAATCGGGGAGCTATAAAATCCTTTATAGCAGAATCATTAAACAAATTATACAGAACATCTAAGTCTTGTTTTTTCCATTTTGTAACATATAATCGGGATGTTTCGAATAGCATTTTCGTTATTTATGAATTTCGCTGGTAAAATGAAATTCAATATCCGGATTGTTGGTACGCTCCGTATTTAAAAACCATTCGCTTTGAGCAAGATACACCAGGTGACCATCTTTGTCTTCGGCTATATTCCCTGATTTATATTTTGTAAAATCGTTCAGCTTTTTAGGGTCTTTTGAGGATATCCAACATGCTTTGTAGTAAGGCAAAGAATTTAATTGAACAGATGCTCCATATTCGTGTAGTAAACGATATTGAATTACTTCGAACTGTAATTCACCCACACAACCAATTATCTTTTTATTTCCTCCAAATTGAATAAATAATTGTGCTACTCCTTCATCTGTTAATTGCAATAAACCTTTTTCCAGCTGCTTTGTTTTCATAGGATCTTTATTCACCACTTCCCGGAAAATTTCCGGAGAAAATGACGGGATACCTGTGAAATAAAAATTTTCACCTTCTGTAAGTGTATCTCCAATTTTAAACGTTCCTGAATCATATAATCCCACTACATCTCCGGGGAAAGCCGACTCTATAATATCTTTTTCCCTGGCCATAAAAGAATAAGGATTACTAAACCGTACTTTTTTATCTGAACGAACATGGTGGAAATATTTATTCCGCTCAAATTTACCGGAACAAACCCGCAAAAAAGCGATCCTGTCTCTGTGCCGGGGATCCAGGTTGGCATGAATCTTAAAAACAAACCCGGTAAATTTATCTTCCATCGGTTTCACGACTCTTACCGTTGTTTCTCTGGGTTGTGGAAGAGGAGAAATTTTGATAAAAGTTTCCAGCAATTCCTTCACACCAAAATTATTTACTGCACTTCCAAAAAACACCGGTGCGATTTCTCCATTCAGATAAGATTCTTTATCAAAACTTTCATACACGCCGCTGATCAATTCGACATCTTCTCTCAGTTGATTCGCATACTTTTCACCGAGTTTTACATTTAAAATGGAATCATCCAGATTATCAATTGGTATATCCTCTTCTGAAGTTGTTTGACTCGGACTAAATAACAATAAATTTTTGTCGTAAAGATTGTATACGCCTTTAAATTCCCGCCCAATTCCAATTGGCCAGCTAAGCGGATGAAGATGAATATTTAATTCACTTTCTATTTCATCTACCAGATCAAAAGGGTCCTTCCCATCACGATCCATTTTGTTTACAAAAACGATTACCGGAGTATCCCTCATTCGGCACACTTCCATTAATCTTCTTGTTTGTTCTTCTACACCTTTTACACAATCCACTACCAAAACCACGCTATCCACAGCAGTTAATGTACGATAAGTATCTTCTGCAAAATCTTTGTGTCCGGGAGTATCTAAGAGATTAATTAAGGTGTCTTCATATTCAAAACTCATCACAGAAGTAGCCACAGAAATACCTCTTTGTCTTTCAATTTCCATAAAATCAGAAGTTGCATGCTTCTTGATCTTATTACTTTTAACAGCTCCGGCTATTTGAATTGCCCCGCCAAAAAGCAGAAACTTTTCCGTCAAAGTTGTTTTTCCGGCATCCGGATGAGAGATGATCGCAAAAGTGCGTCGCTTATTAATTTCGTTTATTTGTTTGGTGCTTACCGGCTTATCCATATTATACTAAAAAAAATTTGGCTGCAAAGGTAGTTATTGTAGATTTTGCAGAGAATAATAATTCAAAAAGCCCCATCATTCGAAAATCAATCAAAAATTTCCGATCCATTAATTAAGGAAAGAGACGTTTTATGCAAAATCAGGACCTATTCTCCCAGCCATTGTTTCGCGATTTGCTTGGCACCTTCATGGGAATGTGTATTTCCAATTTTTGCCTGACGAAGGGATTTCTCAAGCTGCACTAATTGTTCAGGTGGCAGGAAATCAATAATGTCCTGAGGATTTTTCTTTGCATAAGAAGCCGTAATATCATGCAACATTTGAAGTTGTGATTCATCCTCAATTAGATCAATGTTCTTAAGAATTTGTTCTTTAATATTGGAATGATTCATAAAATTCCGTTTTTCTAAAATTAATAAAACAAATTGAATTCTGAACCCTGAAATTCTATGGACTTCTATCTCGATGAAAAGTTTTCTACTCCTTTCAAAGAAATATTCTGACATTTTATAAGCTTTAATTCAGCGGTGAATTATACTCCCTGATTATTTCAATTTATTATCATAACATTTTCCAAATCCATTTTTCTGATTCGGTCATTATAGCAAAACGACCTATTGCCTGTACCAGCAAAGGTGTAGGCAATATTGATCACAGATCAGAATGAAGGAAAGGAGCACTCCTCTTTTATCATAATTTAAAAATGTTACTTTTGCGTACAAATAAAGAAAATCTCTATGGACTTCAAATTAACTGAAGAGCAAGTAATGATTCAACAAGCTGCCCGCGACTTTGCAAATAATGAATGTTTGCCGGGAGTAATTGAAAGAGATGAAAAGCAGAAATTCCCACACGATCAAGTAGTAAAACTTGCAGAACTCGGTTTTTTAGGAATGATGGTGAGTCCGGAATATGGAGGTGCCGGACTAGATACCGTCAGTTATGTATTGGCAATAGAAGAAATCAGTAAAATAGATGCCAGTGTAAGCGTGGTTATGAGTGTAAATAATAGTCTGGTCTGTTATGGTATAGAAGCTTATGGCACGGAAGAACAAAAGAAAAAATATCTCACACCGCTTGCACAAGGAAAAAAAGACGGCGAACTTTATATCGGCGCTTTTCTCTTAAGCGAACCTGAAGCCGGAAGCGACGCTACCATGCAAAGAACGACTGCTGATGAAAAAGACGATCATTATGTATTGAACGGAGTTAAAAACTGGATTACCAATGGCAACTCCGCATCCGTTTATTTGGTATTCGCACAAACACATCCTGAAAAAAAGAGCCACGGAATTAATGTATTTATTGTAGAAAAAAACACGCCGGGAATTACTGTTGGCCCTAAAGAAAATAAATTAGGAATTCGGGGAAGCGATACCCATAGCATTTCATTCTCCGATGTAAAAGTGCCTAAGGAAAATAAAATCGGAGCAGATGGCTTTGGATTTAAATTTGCCATGTCTACTCTTTCAGGTGGAAGGATAGGAATTGCCTCTCAGGCATTGGGAATTGCCTCCGGAGCAATGGAAAGAGCCATTGCCTATTCCAAGGAAAGAAAAGCCTTTGGAACGGAAATAAAGAACCATCAAATCATTCAATTTAAGCTGGCTGATATGGCTACCAGGATTAATGCCTCCCGGCTTCTATGCATGCGCGCAGCCTGGCATAAAGATACTAATCAGGATTATACACAAAGTGCCGCAATGGCAAAAGTGTTTTCCAGTGAAACGGCTATGTGGACCACCACAGAAGCTGTTCAAATCCACGGTGGATATGGTTTTGTAAAAGAATACCACGTTGAAAGAATGATGCGGGATGCCAAGATTACACAGATATATGAAGGAACTTCTGAAATGCAAAGAATTGTCATAAGTAGAGCACTTTTGAGATAAATCCTCAAAGATTTCCCAAATATTCTGATAATCTTTTTTTTCCCTGTTCCGATGCGTATATTAATGTTTTCCGAATTGTGAAAAATCTTTTCATATACTTCACAGATTCTTTAAATCCGGATATTTAAATAGGCAATTACAATATTTACAGAGGTTATTAATTGTCCTGGATAATTTTCCCGGGTGACATTTTTATTAATCATTCAATTTAAACACCTTTATAATTTGACTATAAATAAATCTTCTTTCGACGAAATCAGCACCATACTTAAAAAACACCATGCGACACTCGTAGCTGTTTCCAAAGTAAGAACAGAAGCAGATATCATGGAGTTGTACAACCTCGGTCAAAGAGATTTCGGAGAAAATTATGTTCAGGAATTGGTATCCAAACAAGAGAAATTACCAAAAGATATCCGATGGCATTTTATAGGGAATTTACAATCCAACAAAGTAAAATACATTGCCCCCTTCATTCATCTTATTCATGGGGTCGATCGCCCGAATCTATTAAAAGAAATCAATAAGCAGGCTTTAAGAAATGATCGAAAAATTGATTATTTGTTGCAGGTGCACATTGCGGAGGAGGATACGAAATTTGGATTTGATCAGGAAGAATTAAAAAACTTACTGAGCCAAAATGACCCAAAAAGCACCTTATCCAAATACCCAAATGTGCAACTAAGAGGTCTAATGGGAATGGCGACTTTCACCTCTGACGAGAATAAAATCCGAAGAGAATTCAGAGAGTTAAAAAAGTTATTCGACATTTATATCGAAGAAAATAAACAAATTGAAAACGAGAACAACATAGAAATCCTCTCCGGAAAAACGAAACCGTTTATCCTATCAATGGGAATGAGTGCAGATTATAAAATCGCCCTGGAAGAGGGAAGCAATATGGTCCGGATAGGTAGCCTTCTTTTTGGCGCAAGGCTTTAACAATTAAATCTCTTATACGTTTTTAACAAATTTAATCAACGTTAGTTTTATCAAATGATTAGATTTGGGAAATAAAAAAATCATCTACAGTGGAGTCCAATACAACAAACCCTTCTTTTGAGGCAGAAAAAAACAAAAAAGCGTTAATGTACACGGTACTTATATGTGGATTTTTTCTGCTCATTGCTGTTCTTTATACCTGGCCAATGCAAGCCACTCCCAAATATGTGGAAGAAGATTTCATTGATATCAATCTTGGAAATGAAGAAGAAGGTTGGGGAGAAGTACAACCATTAGTAAAAGGTGATCCTGCACCTGATAATCAAAGTATCGCGTCGAATACGAGTACCTCCCGCGGGCATGAAACTCCCTCTCAGGCTATCCAGGCGGATGAAAGCGATGATGTTGAAGCTGCTCCTGTAGTAAAATCAGAAAGACCTAAAACGCCGGCTAAAATAGAAAACAAAGAATCCTCTAACCAAACAGCTAAAAATGTAAACCCCTCTCCGGTTACAAATCCGGTTCCATCTCCTCCAAAACCAAAAGTTCCTTTATATAAAGGTGGTACAGGTACAGGTGGCAATAGAGCCGAGGAAGATAATGGATATAGAAATCAGGGATACAAACCTGGTGGAGCAGGTGATGCAGGAAGTCCGGACGGCAAACCAGATGCTTATGGCAATACTCCCGGCGGGAGAAGCGGAATCAGTGTTGAACGCGGGTTATCCGGACGAAGACCAACTCACTTCCCTTCAATGACAGACAATTTTAATGAAAATGCTGTTGTATTTGTTGATATTAAAGTAGATGCTTCCGGTAAGGTGACAAGTGCTACTATTTCCCGAGGCACCACCACTTCGAATCCTACATTGAGAAATATTGCAATTGAGAAAGCGAAACAATTAAAATTTCCGGGAAGTGAAAGCGATGTCGAAAGCGGAACTATCCGTTTTAATTTTGTACTAAAAAGTTAGTGGTTATTTTATAACACCCTCCTCTTATTCATTTCAAACAAATAGAATCCAAAATTTCTAAAACAGAATTCTGGAACAGAATCCGATTTTTAAAATTACTTTTAAATCACGTAATTTTAAATAGGCATGTTATTGGAAGTTTAGAATTTAAAACGATCGTATGAAGGTCTGAAAGAACTTCCTCATGTTTAAACTGATATTTATTCATCAAATTCATTGTATGAAAATTTCCTTCCACGGCGCTGCCCGTACTGTTACCGGATCGAAGCATTTACTAACCTTAAGCAATGGTAAAAAATATCTTTTAGATTGTGGAATGTATCAGGGATTAGGGAAGGAGACTGACATACTTAATCGGAGTTTCGGTTTTGATCCCCGTGAAATTGATCACATGATTCTCTCCCATGCACATATTGATCATTGCGGACTTATACCAAAACTTGTTAAAGATGGATACAGAGGAAATATCTATTCCACTCCGGCTACAAAAGATTTGGCAGAAATATTAATGGCAGATAGTGCGGGTATTCAGGAAAATGATTTAAAGTTTATTAATAAAACCAGATCAGCCCAGGGAAAACCAATCCTTACCCAAACTCCTTTATACGGAAAAGAAGATGCAGAAATAGCATCATCTCGTTTTGTTACGGTCAATTATGGAAAATGGTTCCCCATTGATGAACATGTACAATTAATGTATTTAGATGCAGGACATATTATTGGGAGTGCCACAGTACACTTGAAAATCCTTGAAAATGGGAAAGAAACTTCCCTTTCTTTTTCCGGAGATCTGGGTAGATACCGGGATATTATTTTAAAATCTCCCGATCCATTTCCACAAGCGGATTATATCATTTTGGAATCTACTTACGGAGACAGACTTCATGACAGAAATGTTGGAACACCGGATGATCTATTAAAATGGATCAATAAAACATGCATCGAAAGACAGGGAAATTTGATCATGCCTGCATTTAGCGTTGGGCGCACCCAGGAATTACTATATGCATTAAATCAATTGGAATTAGAAAACCGCTTGCCGGATGTAGCCTATTATGTGGATAGTCCATTGAGTCTGGAAGCCACTGAAATTATAAAAAAATATCCGGAGGATTTTAATGCGAGAGTACAAAAAATATTATTAAAGGATGAAGATCCATTTCAATTTCGGGGATTAAAACTTGTCAGATCCGTTGAGGAAAGTAAATCCTTGAATTTTAAAAAAAATCCGATGGTTATTATTTCAGCGAGTGGAATGGCAGAAGCAGGCAGAGTCAAACACCATATCAGTAACAATATTGAAAACAGTAAAAACTCGATTCTGTTAACCGGTTATTGCGAACCGGGATCTTTGGGAGGCAGGCTAAAGCTTCATCCCAAAGAGGTAGGCATATTTGGAATGCCCCACGAAGTGAATGCAGAGATAGGAGAAATAAAAACCTTAAGTGCACACGGAGATTATCAGGACATGCTTCAATGGCTTTCCTGCCAGGATCCACGCCAGGTAAAAAAACTCTTCCTGGTTCATGGTGAGTATGACGTTCAAATAAACTTTAAAAACAGGCTAATAAAAAAAGATTTTTTGGATGTAGAAATTCCGGAATTACATCAGGAGTTTGGATTAAGCTGAAATTCTTTTCACTTTCCCATGTAAAATATATCCATTCCCTTTTTCAACCTTATGCCGAAAGAAACATGGTGGGTTTATCCCTCAACTTCCATCAGCATATCTGGAAGTCGATTCCGGTTCGCCGATCTGAGGCATTTTTCCATTTTTTACTTGTGATTAGTGGACATTAATACACGCACAAGCCTAATCGTTCAACAGGCGTTTCATCCATTAATGAGTCAAGTGCTATATCATACCGAAATTGAACTTCAGGTCAGAACTAATTGAAATATACAATCATCTTCGGTCCCACATTTGATAAGAAAAAGTTCGGATTCAAATGGATCCAAAACTGTCATTCTAAAACTTAAATATTATGATGCAGGGAGCCATGCTTCAATACTTTCACTGGTATCTACCAGGCGATGGAAGTTTTTGGAAACAAGTAAAAAACGATGCGCCTAATTTAAAAAAAATGGGATTTTCTACCATTTGGTTACCACCAGCTTTTAAAGGTTCCTCCGGGGGATACAGTACCGGTTATGATATTTATGATCTTTATGACATGGGGGAATTTGATCAAAAAGGATCCGTTCGCACGAAGTACGGAACCCGTCAGGAATATTTAGAAGCTATTGAAGCTATACATAAAGAAGGAATGCAGGTAATGGTAGATATTGTATTAAATCATAAGGCCGGCGGAGATGAAATTGAGAAAATAAATGTTGTAAAAGTGAACCCGGATAATCGAAACCAGGAATTATCAGCTCCATTTGAAATTGAGGCGTTCACTAAGTTTACGTTTCCGGGAAGAAACAAAAAATACTCTGATTTTAAGTGGGATTTTCAATGTTTTAGCGGCGTGGATTATGCGCAAAATCCAAATGAAAAAGGAATTTTCCGTATACAAAATGGATATGGAGATTCGTGGCAGGATATGATCAGTGATGAAAATGGAAATTACGATTACCTAATGTATAATGATATCGAATTCAGAAACGACTTTGTAAAGGAAGAGCTAATTAATTGGGGTACCTGGTACTGGGAACAGGTACAGTTTGAATCCGTTCGTTTGGATGCTGTAAAGCATATTCCTCCTGCCTTTTATGTGGAATGGCTGGACGAGTTAAGAAAAAGAACCGGCAAAGAAATTTTTGCTGTTGGTGAATACTGGGCTCCGGGTTATCTAAACTTACTAATAAAATATATAGAAGCTACAGGCAATAGAATGAGCCTATTCGATTCTTCTCTTCATCGGAACCTTCATCAGGCATCAAAAGGGGGAAATAACTATAACCTTTGCAATATTTTTAAAGAATCGCTGGTAAGTATTATGCCGGAAAAAGCTGTTACGGTGGTCGCCAATCATGATACACAACCGCTACAATCTTTAGAAGCCCCTGTCGATCCCTGGTTTAAGCCCTTGGCCTATGCGCTTATTTTATTACGTGAAGGAGGATACCCTTGTGTTTTTTATGCTGACCTATATAGTGCCAATTATAAGGACACCGGAAAGGATGGCAATGAATATGATATATACATTCCCAAGGTTGAAGAACTGGAAAAATTGATGGAAGCCCGAAATCTTCATTCATTTGGTTTACAAAGAGATTATTTCGATCACCCAAATTGTATAGGCTGGACGCGCGAGGGAGATAATGACCACAGTGGGTGTGCAGTGGTTATCTCTAATGGAGATGATGGATTTAAAAACATGGAAATTGGAAAGCGATATGCCGGTAAAAAATTCATTGACTTATTAGGGAAAAATCCGGCGGAGATTGAGATTGGTGAGGAAGGTTGGGCAGAATTTTACGCTCCTGCCGGTTCCGTTTCCGTTTGGGTGGAGAAATAGTCAATAATTATATAAAACAATTTCAAACGGCAGTTTAAATATGTTTTAGTCGTAAATATTCAATTTAGTAAGAGAAATAAAATCCAATAAGTATCTTCATTCTCTTCAATATAAAAATGAGTACATTTTATACAACTACTACCGATTAATTTTGAAAAATCACCAAACATTGGCAAAATCCCGATGACCCCTTTCTGTTATAAAGAGTAATTCAGAGAATTCCCGCTAACCTGCTTACTTTTGCAGGCAACAATATTTATTCTTCATGTTGAAAGAAAAAATTAAAAACCTTGCCAGACAATACGCCGATGAGTTTATCGAAGTCCGTCGGCATCTTCATGCACATCCGGAATTAAGTTATGAGGAGTTTGAAACGTCTGCTTTTGTACAGGATAAATTATCCGGTTGGGGGATAGAATTTCAAATAATGTCTAAAACGGGAGTTGTGGGTTTAATCAGGGGAAAAAATCCTGAAAAAAGAACGATAGCTCTTCGCGCAGATATGGATGCCCTTCCAATTATAGAAATAAACGATGTTCCTTACCGGTCAAAAAACGAAGGAGTCATGCACGCTTGCGGACATGATGTACACACAAGTTGCCTGCTTGGAGCAGCAAAGATTTTAAACGAATTAAAAGAAAACTGGGAAGGAACAATTAAATTAATTTTTCAACCAGGAGAAGAAAAAAATCCGGGAGGCGCCAGTCTTTTAATAAAAGAAGGCGTTTTGGAAAACCCAAAACCGGAGGCCATATTCGGATTACATGTGCACACTAATTTGGAAGTGGGAAATTTCAGTTTCAGAGGAGGGATGGTGATGGCTAGCGCAGATGAGCTTTATATTCGGGTAGAGAGTAAGGGCGGTCATGCAGCAGCTCCCCAGCATACGAATGATACGATATTAGCTTCTGCCCAATTGATCGTAAACCTGCAGCAGGTCATCAGCAGAATGAATGATCCGTTTAACCCCTCCGTATTAAGTATTACATCAGTACAAGGAGGAAATACAACAAATGTCATTCCCACCCAGGTAAAGCTGATGGGTACCTTTCGTGCTATGAATGAAGAATGGCGCTTAAAGGCTCATGAAATCATTCGAAATATTTGTCAGAAAACGGGAGAACTTACCGGCACTAATATCCATGTTGAAATAGATGTGGGGTATCCGTTTGTCCTAAACAATATTTCCTTAAGTGACGAAGCCAAAAATCTGGCAAAAGAATATGCCGGCCCGCAGAACATAAGTGAAACAGAAATGAGAATGGGCGCTGAAGATTTCGCTTATTATTCCCATATTATTCCCGCCTGTTTTTATCGACTTGGAGTAGGCAACATCGAAAAAAATATTACATCAGGAGTACATACTCCAACATTTGATGTAGATGAAGGCGCAATAGAAAATGGAATGGGAATGATGGCCTGGTTGGCGACGTCAATCAAACTTTCCAAATAAAATCCAATCCGGGAATATTTTAATGCGTAAAAGACAAAAGCACAAAAACCATTCGGGATATTTTTAAATTTAATCAATTAAAATATCAGTAATTAAATGATCCAATCGGATAGAAACAAAATTCTAATAACCATAAGTAGAAAATAAACGGTGTTAAAAATCAAATTGACTACTTTAACTATCTTTACTTTTCTAATTATTTAAAAAAAACACGGCTATTTTATAGTCACGGCTAATAAAT
>JBDSBN010000234.1:0-7409 GCA_039921585.1 Ginsengibacter sp.
CGTACCTTATTTGAATGCACAGGGTGGTATGCGCTTACAGGCATTGTTCAAACCGGTAATGTGATACCGGAGCGCCTGCAGCAGATCACTTATGCATCCTTTAGCCGTCCGCTTAGCATTGTGGAAGATGGTTATACCGCACAGTTTACTTATGAAGCCGGCGGCGAAAGGGTAAAAATGCATGTAACCCAAAACGGTGCACTGGTATTAAAGCGTCATTATCTGGCAAACCAATATGAGTTGGATGAGAAGCCGGGCGGAAGCCGGGAAAAGCTTTATCTTGGAGGAGATTATTACAGTGCAGGAGCAGTATTGATTAAAGATAACGGCGGAGCCTAGCAGGTATTTTATATCAACAGTGACTACCTGGGTAGCATTACCCATATAGTAAACAACGCGGGAGGTGTAGTGGCTGAATACAGCTATGATGCTTGGGGAAGATTGCGTAATCCTGTTACCCAGGTTGTTTACGGCAGTGCACAGCAGCCGGAGTTATTTTTAGGAAGAAATTATACGGGCCATGAGAATTTGAACTGGTTTGGCTTAATTAATATGAATGCGCGTTTGTATGACCCGGTTCATGGAAGGTTTTTGGCTCCTGATCCTTATGTGCAGGCGCCGGATTTTACGCAGAGCTTTAATAGGTATGGGTATGGATTTAATAATCCACTGAAATATAATGATCCCAGTGGTGAAATAGCAATTGTTGACGATTGGATGATCGGGTTTTTTTAGAGGTTTGTTTCAAAAAGGAGGAGGACTAAAGAGTGCCTGGCAGACTGCGAATCAACAGGCAGGCAATTCGGCAAAAATATGGGGTGGCTTATTTGCTTTTGATAAAAATAAAAGTTTTGTTGGAAATCTTATTAGAGTAGTATCGAGAGTTACATGGGAATTGCCACAAACTGTTGGTGGATTGGGATATTCATTGTTATCAAATACCGTGGGTCAGGTTGAGAGGGTGGGATATTATGGAGGTGCAACTGCTGTAACCCATAATCGTAATAGCTTCATGATGCAAACCGGCCTGACACTTGGTTCTTACATTAATGGCAATAATACTTTAAGAGCAGATCCGAATAATTCACTTTTTCAACATGAGTATGGGCACTATACCCAGAGCCAGAATTTTGGATTATTTTATCTGTCAAAAGTTGGTATCCCGAGTTTATTTAGTAAAAATACTGCCCTATCACCCCACACGAGTCATCCTGCAGAACAGGACGCTAATATTCGTGCCTTCCAGTATTTTAATAACCATGTTAAGGATTACACCGGATGGGATCGCAATGAAAATACAATTAATGGTTATAATTGGACTCTTAGTTATTTGAATTCCAGAAATCAAATGACATTGAAACGAGGAAAATTAAACCTTTCCTGGTATGATTATCTTATGGGTCCGACCATCTTCCTCCCTGGGTTAGTTAACTCTCTAATATTAAATTCAAAATACTAATTGAAATGAAATTATTTAAATCTTACATTGGCTTACTGGTTCTTTTGACCATTGTTTGTGGATCAACATGCAGGAAGAATAAACCGGATTGCCATCCCTATCTTTTTTTAAAGAATAACAGCCAAAATGTTATTTCAAGCCAAAGTGGATTTGATTATCCTGATACGTTAGTTAGTCAAATAAATATCTTTTTGGGCTATGATTCAGCTACCAGAAAAATAAATAATGGAGACCGGTATTCGATCAGTTGGGGCCAGGGAAGTTGCTTTGAAGCGCTCTTCTCTGGCGGAGGTTCTCATGAGTTATTAATGTCGGATACGTTGAGTTTATTTGTGTTTTCTTATGACACATTAATTAAGTATGACTGGGAAACAATACGAACCCAGTACAAGGTTTTAAAGCGTTACGACTTGAGTCTAAAAGATTTAAATCAATTAAATTGGACAGTTACTTATCCACCGACTGAAGTAATGAAAGAGATGAAACAGTTTCCACCTTATTAAGCAAAAAGTTTTATCAGCAGAAAAGCTTTGTCAAACTCTCAAAAGATAGTAAACACTTTGATAGATAACCCGGACGAGCAAGCCTGGTTGCAAACCGTAGAAAGAAATGGCGAATGAAAGAGAAAAGTATTTCGGGTATCTACTTTCTTGCTAAAACCTTTGGCTATGACCAGGGGGGGAACAGCAACAAAGAAACCGATGCTAACGGTAAGATTACCAATATCGTTTATGACCAATATGGCAGGATAATCTCCCGCACAACGCCAGAGATATCAACTACCTACTTTTATAATGCAGATGGTTTGCTGCAGGCTGAAACTTCCGATAACGGTACTGGTAAAAACATCACCTATGATGCATTAGGAAGAACAGCAACCTTTAAGGAATCAGGAGCGGATGGCAAGTGGCTGCAAAAAACCTATACTTATGCACAAGAACAGCTTTCCACCGTTTCCTATACAACGCAAAGCGGTGCGATCACCACCGAAGCCAATGGTTATCAGAACGGATATTTGAAGAACATTACTCTTACAGGTGGGCAGGTGATTTATGACTTGCAGGAGGAGAACTCCCTTGGCAGACCAACAAAAGTATTATCGGGCCCGGTTACACGAAATTACACTTATGATCAATACGGCATGCCCACCGGCAGAAGTGCGCAATCACAGGGGCAGGAATCTACATGAACTTTTGACACAATGTGAGGGTCATGACAGTCAGAAACAATTTTATATGAGGCTGTTAAAAAAACGAAAAATTTTCTTTCAGTGTTAGACTCTTCAAGACTTGGAATGATGTCTAATGCTGATCATTTAAATTCTCTTTACCTTGCTATTTGTTATTTAATTGCCTCTGAAAAACATAACCATAATTACTGGCGCTCTAACTCATTTGACCTCTTTACATATAAATGTTGGGAACGAGATAGATATATTATTCTTTAAAAAGCTCATCATATTTAGCCTTCTGAATTTAAAAGTCCCTAGAAAAGAATATAGTAATGAAATTGTAGAGCTCATTAATATTGCCGCAACTCAAGTAATGCCAGATTCTCTGTTTGAGGGGAGAGGCTCTTTAGTCTTAGCAGAACTTTGCTTGCAAAGTCTACAATTAAATCTTTAATTGGCATGAGATTTTTTTTCTAAAATAGGATTGTTACTGACTTGCTTCTTAGCTTGTTTAATATAAATTATTTGAAGTTAATTATTTGAAAATTCGTTTAAAGTTGTCGAATCTACCAAAAAACTTTGTCATCTTAATTCTGTCATAGTAAGTGTTTTTTCAGCCATTTTTATTTGCAGTATTTTATTGAGAAACTGCAAAACAAAACAATTATAGAAAAAGCCATTTGAAGTGGTCAATATCGCCGGAATGACATAACTAATTTAAAACCAGATGGTCAGTATTGCCGGAATGTCACATTTAAAAAAGTGATAAAATAATACCAAAAAGTGGTCAGCATCACCGGAAGATCATAAAAAGAAGAGGTGGTGAACATGGACCGAAATATACACGAAATATAAGCGTATTGGTTAAAACGTGTTCTCAGCAGTGTCCAGAATACCGGAATAAACCAAATGGAAAATCTATATTCTATGAATTTTAAAAATCCGTGCAAGATTTAGTGGCTCGGGTAGATACGAACTAAACAATAAAGCATCCTTAAATAAAAGAAAGCATCGTAAATGGGTTCTTAATTATTTCGCTTATTAAACAAAGCATCAATTCCCTCTGAAGTGGTTATAAAGCGAAACGTACCAAGTCGAGAATTTTCATACAGTGTCAAATTGGTAGTCTTTGCGCCTGCGTTGCTGAAGAAGGTTTGAAACACATACACATTGCTCTCAGTTTTGTCGATACAGAGAAAGGTGAAGGACTTAAGGGTACCAAATTGTTTTAACAAATCGGAGTTACTCTCATTGGTCCAGAAAGGGTCTTCTGCAGTAAGTGATTGAATACCAGATTTAAACATTGCATAGATACTGTTCGCCTTGTCCCGCGTTATATAACCGCTGGAATTTTGCCATAACATGTTGGTAATCGGTTTTCGTTTGGGCAACAACAATAATTGGTAATAAAAAAGTGAGCATTATTAAGGTTTTCATATTAATGCAATTAAAGAATTATAAATATACAATATTCAGTGCAGTCGAAGAGAGATCAGCAAAAAAATCGCATTTGAAATAGCAAATTATCTCGCACCTCTTTTCGCACAACCTATGCAGTATTAATGATTTCGGGAGCTACAAGCGCTCTATAATTTTGTTCCTCATCAGATTCAAAAAAAATATTTATTCCATTCACATCGACTTCGAATTTATACGTATATCCAGCCTGTAAAAAAGTAGCTTTAAATCAAATTCTTTATTTTTATAGGTCACCGGTACTTCAATTATATGCATGGATTTTAATTAAATGCCCTCTCTTTGTTTAGCCCTTTCACCCAAGTTGGTAATGAATTAGAACTTTCCCGTTTCTTTTTTCTCCAAATTTCTACTTTCTTGGTGGGAGTTACTCCATAATTATTCTCCGGTTTTACAACCTCCTCCCGGTCCTGCTGGTAAGCTGGGCTGGCTTCAGCGATCATCACAAGATCAAAATAAATAAACCTACCTGTCCTATTTTTTGCATTTACCCGCTTTTTATAATCCAGGTAAAAAAGTTCGATATTTTTTCTTGAATCTTCTGTAGTAAACTCCTGGACTTCCTGACCATCTAATTTTATATGAATTCTGTAATGAGTCATCATACAAATGTATAACAATTCACCTAATTGCTAATAAGCTTAGCAATCTCAATTGTTACTAAAAAGCGCGGAAAAGATTGTTACCCTAAAAAAATACATTTAAAAGAGACCAAGGAAGGAAAATGGCTACTTTAAAGAAAGAGACTATCGGAATGATAAAAAAAGAACAAACAATTTTAATGACACGCCCACCCCATTCCGTCACACTTCGGAAAGAGGTGTTTACAAAAATCATTGTGGTATTCAGCTTTGGCTCCTCTTCCTTAGAGCAGTATGATCGGTGCCATTCACCATCATTGGCTGCTGCATCTATGGCAGCCTTTTCCTGACAACAATCCCATGCTTCAAAGGCTGGCACATAGCTGCTCCTATCAGGCTCATTATGCCGATGTCTGCTCTAAGTCAACCTGGTAAAGTAGAATACTTAAGCTATTTTAATATTTAGAACTCTTTAATGTTATTTTTAGAAGCACTAAATCTAAGGGCAATTTTCAAATGAGGGTAATAATTGAGGTTGCATTTTACAAACAAATCAAAAGACACTCACACCCCATTCCTTTATGCTTCGGAAAGAGGTGTTTTTAAAGACCATTGCAGTATTCAGCTTCGAAGGCAAGCAGAATACTTTGAATTAATAAAGAGAATCCACTAAGATTTTAATAGGAATAAAAGGTATTCACACCCCATTCATTCATTCTTCGGAAAGAGGTGTTGGTAAAGATCATTGAAGTATTCAGCTTTTAGGAAAGCAGAATACTTTGACTACGTAAAATGGGATTTTACAAAGGTTCATATTGAAGAACCCAATTGAGTTTTGTGTGCTTTATAAAGAGAGTAATTCTTCCAAATCCAATCCCATTAAACTTTCCTAATTCATTCTCATCTTTCGCGAATTTCTTGACAGGATTATGAAAAAGCAAGGTCTGCATCCCTCTTACCAGGGGGACTTGCCACCGGTTTTGGAAAAAATATACGCTCTGCTTTTTGCTTTTGCGGCATAAACCGCTGCGCCCGTCTTTACCAAGCCGGACAGTCTTTTTATTCCACAGTCAAAAATATTTTTCCCAAAAACCTTGCTTTTTCTAATCCTTTTTCAAGGCCGGGTTGCTATGATTGAACGAACGGGCCTTAGGCTGAATGTAAAATGCAATCCGCTTTCTTTCTGTTCATCAGCAAATTTTAATTTAAATCTTTAAAAATGACAATCATGGAAATTATCGGAAGGGTAACAAAAGATGCAACTGTTACCACAACAAAGGACGAAAGAAAAGTAGTCAATTTTAGCATCGTAATCAATGATTCCTTTAAACATAAAGGCAATTTTGAAAGGGTCATTATTACCAATTATGTATCATGTGCTTATTGGATGAAACCGGGTTTAGTCCAACATTTAACGAAGGGAAAACTGGTGGAACTCTCCGGCAGAATTGGCGTGAATGCGTACAAAGATCATGAAGGAGAAGCTAAAGCAAATTTGACTTTTCATGCAAACTCTATCAAATTTCATGGTAATGGAAAATTATCTGTGGAAGCAGATTCAGAAACTGCGAAGTTGGTGAAACAATCCGATGACGATCTACCTTTTTAGACAACCTTTAACAGGTATTCGTAGTAAACCGGTACCTGTTCTATTTTTTTACATTTTAAAGCAAAATATCATGGCACACAAAATTTATTTCAATCCGCAAAACGCACAACACAGTTTTTTCTCCGTTAAAGAAAAACCATGGCACGAAGTAGGACAAATAATAGAAGCATATCCCACCAGCAAAGAAGCACTCACTTTTGCAGGATTAAAGCCTGATGGCACCTGTGTTTTGTCAAGAGTGCCAAATAAATTATCCAGATACAATCTGAGTGAGTCTGTTTGTGCATTACTTAATGAAAAGCAAAGCACAGCCATAAAGAGCAGTAAACCGAAAGCTGAATAGATGGTATGATCATGGGTTAGGGAAGGGAGGGAATCTCATAGATTTTGCGATCCTTTTTAATGATTGTACGGTGGGAGAATATTTACAAAAAATAACTGATGAAAGAATCATTTTCAGACCTGATCCTGATTCTATAATTCAATATAAACCTGAAAGAAAAATATCCATTCTAAAAGAGGAGTCCATTTGCTCTTTTGCTTTGTTAAGATACCTAAAAGAAAGACGGATTCCGTTAGATATTGCGGCCAGATTTTGCAAAGAAGTCCGGTATGGTTTGAACCAAAAAGAATACTATGGAATCGGATTTAAAAATGATGGAGGAGGATATGAAATACGCAATCCCTACTTCAAAACCAGCAGCTCTCCAAAGGGTATCACAACCATCCAAAATAACGCGCAGCAAGCCATCGTGTTTGAGGGTTTTTTTGATTTCCTTTCCTTCATGTCTTTGAACAAAAATCAGGACCCGATTGAAAACGATTTTGTAATCCTGAACTCTGTTTCTTTCTTTGAAAAAGCACGTCTTTTTATGGAGAAACATCTTTCTGTCAGACTCTATTTAGACAGAGATGAAACCGGTAATAAGTTTAGCAAGTATGGGTTGTCAATCAGTAATAAATATTCCGATGAAAGCAATCTATATAAACACCATAAAGATTTCAATAATTGGTTAATCAACTTTGGGAAACCTAACTTCCGAAACATGCAATTGTAATCCAGAAAAAATAAAAATTTCCTATGAGTCCGGAAGAAATTTTCTTCTATTAATT
>JBDSBN010000235.1:0-3190 GCA_039921585.1 Ginsengibacter sp.
GAGCAGGAATCACCGCTCCATCCGGTGCACAAATCATCGATTTGAAAGGAAAACACGTATATCCCGGATTGATCAGTCCGCTTACAAATTTAGGGTTGATGGAGTCTGGAAGTGGAGCTCCTGGTTACGACGATTATAATGAACTGGGAGAAATTAATCCTTCTGTGCGATCGATAGTAGCTTATAATAGTGATTCTAAAATTATCAATGTTCTACGTGCTAATGGCATTTTAATGGCAAATGTTGTTCCTCAGAGCGAAGGAGGTTCTTCGCAATTAATTTCAGGGACATCCACCATCGTGCAATTAGATGCCTGGAACTGGGAAGATGCTGCATACAAGATGGATGGTCAAATGCATTACAATATGCCCTCATTAAGGCCTCGCCGATCCAGATTTTCTGGTGCAGCAGGAGGTGCACAAGGATCTCCTGAAAAAGCAACTCTGGAGAATATTGAAAAAGTAAAATCATTTTTTAAGTCGGCAAAATCTTACCACGTAGAAGAGGTACATAAAGAAACAAATTTAAATTATAAAGCTGCAAAAGGATTATTTGATAAAAAACAAAAACTATTTGTTCATTGCGACGGAGTAAAGGAAATGTTGCTTGCCATCGATTTTGTCAAAGAATTTGGATTTGATGTAGTGATTGTTGGTGGTGCAGATAGCTGGCAAATAGCTCCCTTATTGAAAGAGAATAATATAGCAGTTATTCTTGGTCAACCTCATTCATTACCGGCTGCTCAAGATGATGATATCGATCAACCGTTCAAAACTCCCGCCATGCTGCAAAAAGCCGGAGTTCTATTTGCCATTTCCGATGTGGACCGCACGACCAGAGGAAGAAACTTAATGTATAATGCGGGAACCGCAGCAGCTTACGGCCTATCGAAAGAAGAAGCACTAAGTGCTCTAACATCTAACACAGCCAAAATTTTCGGAATGGATAAAACCACCGGTACTATTGAAGCCGGAAAAGATGCAAATATTATCGTAAGCGATGGGGATATTCTAAATATGGGAAGCAGCATTGTAGAGCTGGCATTTATCCAGGGTAGAAAAATTGATTTAGAAAATCATCAGACCCAACTAACAGAAAGATATAATAAGAAATATGGGGTGAAATAATTAGTTTCACTTTCTCTTTCGAATAATAAAAAGGTTCCGGAAAATCCCGGAACCTTTTTTTTAATTTATTACATTCACCCGTAAATTTTATCCTTAAAAATAAATAAATCAAATAAATATTTTATTGGAATAGACTCTTATCAAATCCGGCATTAGATGTTCTATGCTCTATTGTATAACTAATATTTTCTCTTAATTTTAAGTATGTTTTATTTAACAAAAGCTCCCTGGCTTCTAAAGAAATATTATTCCGAATGCACCTGGCACATTAAGACGGATGAAAAAACTTTATACCTGACTTTCGATGACGGGCCAGATCCGGAAGCCACGACATTTGTTCTTTCAGAATTAAAAAAATATAATGCACGGGCCACTTTCTTTTGTATTGGAAAAAATGTCGAGGAGAATTTTGAGTTATACAAACAAGTGTTAATGGACGGTCATAAAGTCGGAAACCATACCCATGATCACCTAAATGGATGGAAAACTCCGGATACAGAATTTCTTCGGAACATTGAGAAAGCGGCCAAATTCATTGACACAAGTTTATTCAGACCGCCTTACGGAAAAATTACCAAGTTTCAATTGAGCGCATTAGCAGGTGAAAAATTTCGGCTCAGAACAATTATGTGGGATGTATTAAGCGGCGATTTCGACACAAGTGTGAAACCAGAAAACTGCTACTTAAATGTCGTAAAAAACGCAAAGAAAGGATCCATTGTAGTATTCCATGATAGCAAAAAAGCCTTCCCAAATCTGAAATATACTTTACCAAGAGTATTGGAATATTATAGTGAAAAAGGGTATGTTTTTAAATCTATTCCGTCATTTCAAAAAGAAATTTAGAAAAAAATTTCTCGGTAGATGTGAATCTCAATCAACACTTATAATTGTAATGTATTGATTACGATGTACTTCTTAATTCAATTAAGAAAATAAATTTGTCTTGCACCATTGCATCATAAAAAATATTTGTAGAAATATACTTTGTTGTGGAATTGTTAAATAAATAAGTTAACTTCATCACAGTTTTCATAGGGTACGGATTAAAAAAGGGCTTGAATATCTATTCGGGCCCATTTTTTTTTACCCATTTGCAGAAGAGTTTTCTCATCAATCTTTACACTCTAAGAAATTAATTCATTTCAGCATCCTCTTAAAACTAAAAACAATCCTCTGGTATCCGGATTAGAGAAATTACCTTTGTTGCTAATGAAACTCATAGATACACACACACATTTATACGTATCCGAATTTAAAGATGATATCGAAGCGGTAATAGAAAGAGCCACGAAAGAAGGAGTTGAAAAATTCTATTTACCGTCCATTGACAGTACCGAATCGGAAGCACTTCTTCAATTAGAAAAACAGTTTCCACAACAGATATTTGCAATGGCCGGATTGCATCCCTGCTATGTGAAAGAAGATTATAAAGAAGAACTTTCCAAAGTAGAGCAACAATTGACAAAAAGGAAATTTGCTGCCATAGGTGAAACAGGTTTGGATTTTTATTGGGATACCACTTTTAAAAATGAACAATATGAAAGTCTCCGGACTCAGGCGGAATGGGCCATAAAATATAACACACCACTTGTGTTACATACCCGTAATGCGATGCAGGAAACAATCGATGTAATTAAATCATATAGCGATAATAACCTTCGGGGTATTTTCCATTGCTTTAGCGGCACTAAGGAAGATGCACAAGAAATTATAAAAATGGGTTTTCTTCTTGGAATTGGCGGGGTACTTACTTACAAAAACTCCGGGCTGGATAAAGTCGTACAAGAAATAGATTTAAGTCATCTGGTCTTAGAAACAGACGCGCCATATCTGTCACCCGTTCCTTTTAGGGGTAAAAGAAATGAAAGCAGCTATCTAAAATATATATGCGAAAAACTTGCTGAAATAAAACAAATAAATGCGGAAGAAGTCGCACGGATAACTACAGAAAATGCAGAGAAAATGTTTGGATAATTTAAAAAACCGTTTTTGGCGGTAATGTACTGATAAATGGTTGGTGGTTTTCTCAGATTAAAACCTTTTATTAGCATCGTTAATCT
>JBDSBN010000236.1:0-14323 GCA_039921585.1 Ginsengibacter sp.
GAAGAAGGTGCTTTATCGACATCCAAATGAACATAATTAGCTTCTTTTGGTGCTTTACCCAGAATTTCAGGGGTAAGATCGAGATCTATATTTCTTAAATCAGAACTACTTATGATGCCAGTCTCAACATTCTTCTTTTGTGGGATCTGTGCAATCAATTCTGTATTGTTTTGTTCCTTTTTTTTGGTTGATTTATCAACCGCGCTTACATCTTCAATTACCATTGCATCAGACGGATGTGTTGAATGTTTTGCAATAACCTGATTTTCGTTTCTATCCTTCTCAACTATTCCTGCTCTTTGAATTGTCTTAGGTTTTGTTTCATTTACTAAACCCTCTTTTATGTTTTCTGAATGGGTATCTAAATTTGCAACTTGCTGATTTGGGGAAATTTTTATTTCATTTCTCTGCTCATTTTTTAGTCCATCAGTAACATTTGTTTTTTGCTGTGCTATTGGATTCCGGGAACTGTTTTCAATAGATTGAGAAAAAATAAACCATAAGCCAAATCCAAGTATAACCGCCGCTGCCATTGATCGGAAGAAAATGATTCTGCCGGGTATTCCGGATGGTTCTTTTCTTAACAATAATTTTTTATTCGGATACGAAACGGAATCAGCATGTATTTTTGCCTGACCAATAAGTGAAAATTCATCCTCAAATTCCGGGTGTTTTTTTAGAAATTCAAGGGTACTTGATTGTTGCTTTTCTTCTAATTCAGAATCATGATAAAGAACAAAAATCTCTGCATAATTATGTTCATTGATAAATTCTGTATCAGTAGATTTTAATAAGAACGATTTATCCGTCAATACCAAGCTTTCTTCCGGCTCCACCAGGGTCATATTCGTCAGATCAAATTCCTCTTTCAGATGCGGGTTTTTCTGAACAAATTCCTCTACCTCAATTCTTTCTTCTTGTGATAATTCATTATCAGCATAAAGTAAAAAATATTCTTCGTAGTTATCCAGGTTAATATTCATTTCTAAATCACATTTTCAGGTTTTACCAAATAGCTTTTCAACTGAATTCTTGCCCGGTGCAAATACACTTTAACCTGACTAAGACTTAAAGAAGTAATCACCGAAATTTCCTCATACGAGTACCCTTCATAATCCTTTAGCAAAACCAGACTTCTTTGTGTTTCACTAAGATTGTAAAGCGCTTTGTTCAAAATCTCTTTTACATCATAATGCGGTTCTCTCGTTGTTTTTATGATGGAAGAAAGATCATCCTGCAAGGTTTCTTTTTTATTTTTTCGAATCAAGTCAATCATTTGCCGGTAGGCAATAGTAAATAAATAAGATTTACTTTTTTCATTATCCACCTTATCGCGATTGATCCATAATTTTTCAAACGAACTTTGTACCACATCTTTCGCGTTTTCCGGATGCCGCAAGTTTTTTAGAATAAACCTATAAACATTATCGGCATATAAGTGCACACATTCATTATATTCTTTCTCTGTCATAAAATCAATCGGTAGATTTAAAGTACATCCGCATTATTTACAGGTTATACGAATGAAGGGTGAGAAAAGTTACAACTTCTTTTAAAGTTTTTTAATTGAACAATATTGGTTATCCTTCTGCTAAGTGCAAATATCATTCAGGAACGTCATTGCCGGGCTCTTAATCGTAATGAACTGGCTTGATTAAGCCGTCAACTGTTATTATTAGGGTTAAAGGTATTTCCTGAAATGAAACTATCATTTTTAAGTTAAGTTTGCAAAAACAAAAATTGTCGAATATGAACCAGAAATTTGCCCAACGTTTAGCCAAACAGGTAGAAGAAATTAAAGCCGCCGGCCTCTATAAAAATGAGCGGACTATCACCAGTGATCAGGGAGCTGAAATTGAAGTAGGGGGCAAAACAGTGTTGAACTTTTGTGCGAATAACTATCTGGGCTTGTCGGCCCATCCTGATGTGATAGATGCTGCCAAAAAAGAAATCGATGAGCGTGGTTTTGGTCTCAGCAGTGTGCGTTTCATTTGTGGAACTCAGGATATTCATTTGGAGCTGGAAAAGAAAATTGCCGAATTTTTAGGTACAGAAGATAGTATTTTATATGCTGCATGTTTCGATGCGAATGGTGGTGTATTTGAACCTTTGTTCGGTGCAGAAGACGCCATCATATCAGATGCGCTGAATCATGCGAGTATTATAGATGGTATCCGCTTATGTAAGGCACAACGTTATCGCTATGCTCATAATGATATGGCGGATCTGGAAGAAAAACTCAAAGAAAGTCAACACTTGCGTAGCAGAATTATTGTTACAGATGGTTCTTTCAGTATGGACGGAACGATTGCCCAATTAGATAAAATATGTGATTTGGCGGATAAATATGATGCGATTGTCATGATTGATGAATGCCATTCCACAGGTTTTCTGGGTAAAACGGGGAGAGGGACGCATGAATACCGCGGGGTAATGGGGCGTATAGATATTATCACAGGTACACTTGGAAAAGCTTTGGGCGGAGCTAGTGGTGGTTTTACATCTGGTAAAAAAGAAATTATCGAAATGCTACGCCAGCGCAGCCGGCCATATTTATTTAGTAATACCGTTGCACCAAGTATTGTTGGTGGTTCTTTAGCTGTTTTTAATATGCTGAATAAGACCACGCATCTGAGAGATAAACTGGAACACAATACAAAATTCTTCCGCGAAAAAATGACTGCAGTTGGATTTGACATTAAACCCGGGGATCATCCGATTGTTCCTATTATGCTTTATGATGCTGTTCTTGCACAGGATTTTGCAGCCAAATTATTAGAAGAAGGAGTTTATGTGATCGGCTTTTTCTTTCCTGTGGTGCCAAAGGATCAGGCCAGAATACGAGTACAGATTAGTGCAGCTCATGAACAAGAACATTTGGATAAGGCTATCGAAGCGTTTACAAAAGTTGGAAAGGAATTGGGCGTACTGAAATAAGAATAGTTGTTTCAGAATATTATTTGAAACATGAAGCAGTTTTTTTATGGCGAGACATTTGTTGAAAAGTAAACAGCAAGATTCCTGAGTTTAGGAAATCACTTCCTCCCGAAATATGTGGAATCAATTTAAGCAACATGACAGAAAACGAATCAACTTTTCAGGCGAAGGCAACGATCAAAAGTGCTGATCTTGAACACAGAAAAAAAATCAATTTCAACATTGGTAAATACAATGCAGTTGTTCCTGTAGGTAAAAGTCAGTTTGCGGATACGAATCTTGTTAAAGAAAGAGCGAAGAATATTAAGTGGCGTGCCATTGAAAATTTGCACGAACACCTGGAGCAATTTGAAATGCAGTTAACCGCCCGTGGCGGAAAAGTGATCTGGGCACAGGATTCGAAGGAAGCACTAAATGCCGTTTTGGAGATTTGTAAGGAAAAGAATTGCAAAACAATCGTGAAGAGTAAGAGTATGGTCACAGAAGAAATTCACCTGAATCATTTTCTTGAAAAGAACGGCATTGAGGGCGTAGAAACAGATTTGGGAGAATATATTCAGCAGCTCGATGGAGAGCCACCTTATCATATTGTAACACCCGCCATGCATAAAAGCAAGGAAGATGTAGCAAAGCTTTTTGCAGATAAATTAGGAACCTCATCAAAACTTTCTCCGGAAGAACTCACTCTTGTAGCCCGGGAGAAGTTAAGGGAAAAATTTGTTCAGGCTGAGATAGGTATAACCGGTGCGAACTTTCTGATCAGTGATATCGGCGGAATAGCACTGACAGAAAACGAAGGAAACGCACGTCTCACCACAGCCTGGCCAAAAACGCACATTGTTATTGTCGGTATTGAAAAAATGATTCCTTCCGTATCTGATCTTGCTTTAATGTGGCCGCTTCTTTCCTCTTATGGTACAGGGCAAAAGGTCACGGTATACAGCAGTATTATTTCGGGCCCCCGCCAACCGGGAGAAACAGATGGACCAGACGAAATGTATGTGATACTTTTAGATAACAACCGGACGAATATTCTTGCAGATAAAGTACAGCGCGAAAGCTTGTATTGTATCCGTTGCGGAGCTTGTTTAAATGCTTGTCCTGTATATAAAAATATTGGTGGACACACTTATGGAACTACCTATAGCGGACCAATTGGAAGTGTGATTTCTCCAAACCTGAATGGCCTGGAGGAGTATAAACATCTGAGCTATGCTTCCTCTCTTTGCGGAGCTTGTACAGAAGTGTGCCCGGTAAAAATAAATATTCATGGGTTGCTTTTGGTCAACCGGACCACTAGTGTGGATAATGGGATCACTAATTTCTCAGAACGAATGGCCTGGAAGCTTTGGAAAATAGCCTCCTTAAAAAGAGGTTTAATGAATATGGGAAATGGTCCTTTAAAATCCAAAGTAGTGAATGGTTTATTTAAAGACTGGAATAAACATCACGCTCCATTAAAGTTCTCCAAAAAAACATTCAACGAAATGTGGAAAGAAAAGCAAAATCTAAAGTAGATTCTGAATGGAATATTAAATTTCTTCCAATTTAAAAGTATCTTTTACTCTTACTCCTTTAGGCGTCATCTGTAGGCTACAGCATTCTATTTCGGGATCATGTTCGAAATATAAAATGTACTCCTTGTTATAGGCTTCCTCCAAAAAAGATTTTTTCTCATCCAGTGTGAGCAAAGGCCGGGTATCATATGCCATGACATAAGGAATGGGTATATGAGCGGCAGACGGTAAAAGATCTGCCATATAAATAATGGTTTTATCCTTATAAGTCAATTGTGGTAACATCATGGAATCTGTATGTCCACTGACGAAACGAATTTTAAATCCCGGAAGAAACTCAACCCCTTCATTCTGCTCAATAAACTTGAGTTTACCGCTCTCCTGAATCGGTAAAATGTTTTCTTTAAAAAAACTTGCTTTCTCCCGGTCGTTTGGCTCAGTTGCCCATTGCCAATGTGCTTTATTACTCCAATATGTTGCATTTTTAAATGCCGGTATCAGATTGTCTCCTTCCTTTATGATAGCTCCTCCACTATGGTCAAAGTGTAAATGCGTTAAAAACACGTCGGTAATATCGTCCTTTGTAAAGCCGTGCCTGGCCAGGGATTTATCCAGAGTATCGTCGCCATGCAAAAAATAATGCCCAAAAAACTTTTCACTCTGTTTATCGCACATTCCCGTATCCACAAGGGTTAACCGGCCTTCTGTTTCTATAAGCAAACATCTTAAAGCCCAGCTGCACATATTATTATCGTCGGGAACATTTAGTTTTTGCCACATGCTTTTGGGGACCACTCCAAACATCGCTCCGCCATCTAATTTAAAATGTCCTGCATTGACTGTATATAATTTCATGAGATAATTTTTAATTGATCTGAATTTTTGGGCTACATCTTAGAATGTGTTCCGGACAAACTTCCCAAAGCATCATTTGACGTTGAAAGGGCCAGCCTTGTTTCTTTCTTTTGCCGGGATAAGGCCGAAATTAAGCCAATTAATCCTAAGGTAAAAAAGACCATAAGCGATAGAACTGAATTGCGCATACTGCCGGTAAACTCTTCTATAAACCCAAAGGAAGTAAGACCGATGACGATAGCAACCTTTTCTGTTACATCATAAAAGCTAAAGAACGAAGCCGTGTCGCGGGTTTCAGGCATTAACTTCGAATAGGTGGACCGGCTTAAAGATTGAATGCCGCCCATTACCAGTCCTACTGCAATTGCAATAATATAAAAGTGATACTGAGTTTGCATATAATATCCCGAAACGCAAATGGCGATCCATAACAACACTACTCCAATGAGTACCTGGAAATTTCCATATAAGGTGGAAAGTTTAGCTATTGAATGAGCACCAATTATCGCCACAAGCTGAATGGCTACTACCGTTAAAATAAGGTTGGTAGAAGGCAGATTTAAAACCTTGCTGCCAAAATTAGTCGCTGCCAGCATAACAGTTTGCACTCCCATATTATAAAAGAAAAATGCCCAAAGAAACCGTTTCAAGACCGGCATCTTGATTAGCGTCTGAAAAACTTTTCTCAGTTCAATAAAACCTCCTGAGAGAACATTTTTTAATGGACCATTATCTACCGGAGGTTTGCTTTTAGGAAGCCGACGGAAAGTGATTTGAGCAAATCCAACCCACCACATACCTACTAAAAGAAATGTCCATCTGACTGCTTCACCCGCACTATTTAAAAAGGGAATTTCATTCCAGAATACGACAAGAGCAAATCCAATCATTTGCATTAATACACTTCCAATATATCCTGCGGTAAAACCTTTGGCACTGATTCGATCGCGATCCTCTCTCGAGGCTATTTCTGGTAAATAGGAATTGTAAAATACAAGACTGCTGTAAAATCCAAAAGCAGCGATCATCATACAAATAATGCCCCAGCTAAAATTTTCAGGAGTAAAAAAGTATAAACCACTACAAGCCATCGCACCTATGGTGCAAAATGCATGCATAAACTTTTTCTTGTTTCCTCTGTAATCCGCTATGGATGATAGCATGGGAAGTGTAATCGCTACGACGAGATAGGTGAATGCAAGAGCGTAATTGTACAATGCTGTGTTAACGAAAGTGCGCCCGAAAAACACTACTTCCCCGTTGAATGGAGAGGCCATGGTCATTTCGGTGTAATAGACAGGAAAAAAGGTGGTGGTAATTACGAGATTGTACACTGAATTGGCCCAGTCGTACATTGCCCAACCCCTGATTACTTTTTTTGAGGCAGTTTGCATTGAGTACATTAATGTGAGTGCTCAAATTAGGAAAAAAACAGAGAATTACACATGTCTATTTTTGAAGAGGTAAATTTCAGGTATCAAGCTACAATCTATTATCTAAAACTATTTTCAACTTCATCATTCCCTTCCAAATAAATCATCCAAACTTCTTTTTTCTTTTTTTGTAGGCCGTCCTTGTTTGCTTTTTCTTTTTCCTGTATTAAACACAAAAGCGGAAGACTGACCGGATTCAATATTTTCTGGTGGTGTCAGATCCTCGTAGTGCTTGATTGCTTCCTCAAAACCAACCCGGGTATGAAGCAGTGATACAACTTTAATGATCCACTTTTTAGCAGGAGTTCTTACTTCATATTCATCTCCTACATTGACGGTTTTGGAAGGCTTTACATTGATCTTATCCAGTTTTACTTTGCCACTGTTGCAGGCATCTGTTGCGAGCCTGCGGGTCTTGAAAATTCGTATTGACCATAAATATTTATCGATTCTTAATTTTTCTTTTTCAGACATGCACAAATTTATTCCTATTTTTAAAATCCAAAAAATAACCCAACAATAAATTATTCATTTAATGAGACGGCAATTCAAAAACAGTTTATTTATTATCATTTTTTTACTGGGATACTTTCCTGTTTTTTCCCAATTTAAGGCAAAAGAAATTAATTGGACAAGCGATGGGAAAGCCTACCTGGAGATCAGGGAGGGAAATATTGTAAGAAATGAGCTGCCGGGAAATAAACGCACCGTATTGGTTACGGAAAAACAGCTTACACCGAAGGGTACAAACGCTCCACTTAACTTTTCGATTTACGAATTTTCACCTGATTATAAAACGTTGCTAATTTTTACAAATACCGCAAAGGTTTGGCGTTATAATACCAGAGGAGACTATTGGATTTTGGATATTCCTTCCGGGAAACTAATTCAACTGGGTAAAGGTTTGCCCTCTCAGTCATTAATGTATGCAAAAATTTCTCCTGATGGAAAGAAGGCTGCTTATGTTAGTCAGCATAATATTTTTATGGAAGATTTATCCACAAATAAAATCACCCAACTAACAACTACAGGCACACGAAAGATGATTAATGGAACATTTGATTGGGTTTATGAGGAAGAGTTTGGTTGCAGGGATGGATTCAGGTGGAGTCCGGATAGCAGACGCATTGCCTTTTGGGAAGTAGATGCCCGGCAGGTGAGGGATTATTATATGTTGAATACGACAGATTCTGTTTACTCGCAAATTATTCCCGTGGAGTATCCAAAGGTGGGAGAACCGCCATCTCCCGTTAGAATCGGAATTATAACGGTTGAAAATAAACAAATCAACTGGATGAAAGTACCCGGCAATCCGCAACAGCATTATATTCCACGGATGGAGTGGGCAAATAACTCTTCTGAAATTGTTTTACAACAGCTCAACAGGAAACAGAACGAGAGTAAGTTGTTTTATTGTGATGTGACCACAGGTGCTGCCAATCTTTTTTATACAGAAAAAGACGATGCCTTCATTGATGTTAAATCCCGGTGGAATAGAGATGATCCAATGGGTTGGGATTGGATCAATGATGGGAAGGAATTTCTTTGGGTAAGTGAGAAAGATGGCTGGCGTAGCATTTATACAATTAGTCGGGAGGGAAAGCGAGAAACCTTGGTCACAAAAGGAAAGTTTGATATTACGAGTATTAATTCTGTGGATGAAGAAAAGAAGGAAGTATATTTTATGGCTTCGCCGGATCATCCTGCCCAGTTATATCTTTTTAAAACATCTTTAAGTGGCAAGGGACCCATTGAAGCGCTTTCTCCGGCTTCTTTAAAAGGAACACATTATTATAATATTTCTCCCGGTGCAAAGTATGCTTACCATACGTTTTCAAATTACAAAACGATGCCGGCGAGGGAATGGATTTCCATGTCCACACTAAAACCTTTGGATGAGAAAAATAGTATTCTGAAAAATTTGCGGGTTAACGAAAATAGTGATGTATCGTATTTTAAAGTAACAACGGAAGATAATATTACAGTGGATGGCTGGATGAAAAAGCCGGTAAATTTTGATTCCACAAAAAAATATCCTGTGGTATTTTATGTTTATGGTGAGCCTGCTTCTTCCACCATTTCCGATAAGTATGGCATTCATGAAAATTCTTTATTTGCAGGGGATATGAGCCTGGAAGGATATTTTCAAATCTCTGTAGATAACCGGGGTACACCTTATTTAAGAGGAAGAGAATGGCGGAAATCAATCTATGGTAAATTAGGAAGAATAAATATTCGTGATCAGGCAATGGCCGCAAAAAAAATACTTGAAAAACCCTGGTTCGATAAAGATCGGGTGGCGGTATGGGGATGGAGTGGGGGTGGATCATCCACAATGAATTTAATGTTCCAATATCCGGAAATATATAAAACAGGAATTTCCATTGCTGCCGTTACTAATTTGCTTTTTTACGATAATATTTATGAAGAAAGATACATGGGACTTCCCGAGGAAAATATGGACGGTTATATAAAAGGATCACCTGTATATTATGCTAAAAATTTGCAAGGGAACCTGCTTTTTATCCATGGGACAGGAGACGATAATGTGCATTACGATAATGCAGAACTGATGTTAAATGAATTAATAAAACACAATAAGCAATTTGAGTTTATGGCGTACCCGAATCGCTCTCACAGCGTATCCGAGGGCGAAGGAACTGCAAAGCATCTTTCCACCTTGTATTCAAATTATTTAAGAAAGCACTGCCCTCCAGGTCCAAGAAATCGAAAATAGGCGAATTTATCTGTTGAATTAATGTAATTGTCTTCCGATATACAGACCGAGAGTGATCGGCTTGCAGCAAAAGTTTTATTTCAGGTTAAGTGACTGTTTCTGGAAAGAAATTCCCTTCTTTCCAGAAATTTTTACTGAGATAGAGAAGAAGCTTCCCTGTTCATATTTTTTAAGACCGATTGCAATTTGGAAAGTGATTTGTTTTGGATATTCTCCGATGAGAAAATTTCTTCGGAATCCAGATCATCGCCATAAAACGAACGGTTAAATTTTGAGTCAACCTCAATCGCCGATCCGCTGATGCTGATACCTGCAAACAACCCTTTACTTCTGGAATAGGAAAACACTTCTGCTTCCATTTTGTAATCAGTACTGGCTGATGAATTTCGCCCTTCTGGTCCCACTGTTACGGATACATCTCCTCCTAAAGTAAAACTTCCTGTGCCGATGTTTTTCAATGTTTCTGCATTTTTAAATACCAGGATAAGGTCAACAGATTGGATGCCCGCCTGAAAACCTATACTGCCACCTGTGATGGTTACAAAAACGGGATTACTCCAGGAGCCATCGGATAGTTTCACCAGGGCAATTCCTTTTCCATGTTTGCCTGCAAATACAAAACCCGCATTAATTAATTTTGGAACGATGATGATTCCTTCAGTAACCTTTAATAATTGCTGTGGAATATTTTCTTTCATCCCAATAAAATCTGTCAGCACTTGAGTAGAAGCTTGAATCTTTTCCTGTTGTTTTTCTTGTGCAAACGTATTCTGACCAATAATCAAAAACATGATAAGTAGGGAAGAAAATAAGTATTTCATATGATCGTTTTATGCGGTGAAAATCTTTTAAAATTCTATGTGCAACATTAATTCTATTTAGATTATTTGCTGTGAAGAAGGCACTTAAATTTTTCCCATTTTTTTGAAGACACAAAAAAAGCCATCCCATTTTTGAGACGGCTTTTTAAAGCTATTTTAAAATAAATTATTTATTCAGTAGCAGTTTTGTCATCTGAAGACTCTTCTGTTTTAGCTGCAGTTGTTTCTTCCTGTACAGGAGCTTCTACTTCAGCTTGTGGAGTTTCTTCAGCTTGTGGAGCCTCTTCTTTTGGAGCTTCCACTACTTTTACAGGTTCTTCTTTCTTAACGAAAACAGGACGGCTAGCCACTTTGGCTTTTTTGTGCGTTTCCTGACGTTTAGCAAATTCCTGATCGTGTTCTGCACTCCATTGAGTGAATTTCTCCATTGCGGCTGCTTCATCGAATAGGCCAAGAGAAACACCACGTAACAAATGCTTAAGGTATAATACACCTTTAAAGCTCAGTATACGGCGAACAGTATCAGTAGGTTGTGCACCTTTGTGCAGCCATTCCAATGCTTTTTGACGATCAACCTGAATTGTGGCGGGAACAGTTAGAGGATTATAAGATCCTAATTTAGCGATAAATTTACCATCGCGGGGGCTTCGGGAATCAGCAACTACTATAAAGTAAAATGGTCTCTTTTTCGAGCCATGACGTTGCAATCTCATTTTTACAGCCATAAAAAATAGAAATTTTTTCGGGGTTGTGATTAAATAGGGTTAATAAAAAGGAAAGCGAAGATAGTACTCATCATGAAATAAACCAAAATAAATTATGTATTCATTCGTTGAGTAAAATTATTAATAAATTTGTCTTTTTCATCTAAAAGATAGTGCCTACTTGCAAAGGCAGTTTCATTTTAGGGATCTGATCTTTGTTCTTGACTGAAAAATGTACTGAATATTCAAACGGGATAATTCTAAGAATCATCATAAATAAAAAAGCAACCCTTGTTTGGAGGACTGCTCTTTTATTTTATGTAATGGAGAATGTAAAACTATTTTTTTCCCATGCCGGCCATTTTTCCCATGGGCATTTTGTTCATCATTTTCATCATGTTTTTCATTTGATCAAATTGCTTGATAAATTGATTTAACTCCGCAATATCTTTTCCACTTCCTTTTGCAATACGTTGTTTGCGACTTGCATTAATTAAATCAGGGTTAGCCCGCTCTTCTGGTGTCATCGAATTGATGAGTGCTTCAATACCCTTAAAAGAGTCATCATTGATGTCTATATCTTTTATTTGTTTTCCAACTCCCGGGATCATTCCCATCAAATCTTTCAGGTTTCCCATTTTCTTAATCTGTTGTAACTGGGTTTTGAAATCCTCAAAATCAAATTGATTTTTACGAATTTTCTTTTCCAGTTTGGCAGCTTCCACTTCATCAAATTGCTCCTGAGCTTTTTCTACCAAACTTACAATATCCCCCATGCCCAGAATTCGTTGTGCCATCCTTTCCGGATAGAATACATCCAACGTATCCATTTTTTCTCCGCTGCTTACAAACTTAATTGGCTTGTTTACGGTATATTTTATCGAAATGGCAGCACCACCTCTTGTATCACCATCAAGTTTGGTAAGTACCACACCGGAATAGTCTAACCGCTGATTAAATGCAGCGGCTGTATTAACAGCATCCTGCCCGGTCATACTATCCACCACAAACAATATTTCTTTTGGATTTAAGGCTTCTTTAATATTCGCCACCTCTGTCATCATGACCTCATCAATCGCTAACCGTCCGGCCGTATCAATGATGACGACATTTTTATTTTTTGTTTTTGCTTCTTTAAGGGCATTTAAAGCAATAGAAACCACATCTTTATTTTCGGGCTCACTATAAACTTCAACGTTTATTTGTTCTCCCAACACTTTTAATTGTTCAATAGCCGCCGGACGGTAAACGTCGCCAGCAACCAACAATGGAGATTTGCCTTTTTTGGTTTTAAGGTAATTGGCCAATTTCCCACTAAAAGTGGTTTTACCACTACCTTGTAAACCTGCAATTAAAATGATGGTTGGGTTGCCACTTAAATCGAGCTCAGCTTCTACGCCTCCCATGAGATCGGTTAGTTCATCTTTTACAATCTTAACCATCAACTGGCTAGGGCTAATTGCATTAATGACCTTTTCGCCGGTTGCTTTTTCCTTGATTGAATCGGTGAATTCTTTGGCTATCTTATAGTTTACGTCCGCATCTACCAGTGCACGTCTGATATCTTTTAAAGTAGACGCTACATTAATTTCAGTAATTCTTCCTTGTCCTTTCAGATTTTTAAAGGCACCTTCTAATCTTTCGCTAAACGATTCAAACATATTTTATCAGTTATATTTTTATAATAATTATTTCGGGCTAACAGAAGTCAAATCCGGAACATGCAAATTTAATAAAACTGTACTTAATCGGTGCCTGAGTTTTTACTTGTTTTAAAAACACTTAATGTAGTTGGAATAAAAAGGGATGTTTAGTAGAAATATCTTGCTGTTCCTATGTTGTATTCAAATATGGAATGAATCCGATTTCAATTAATTTTCGGCCTCCAGATTTTTTAAAAATTCTTTCCCTGCTTCAGAAACATAGATACATAATAGTCGTTTATTTCCAACATTTTCCATTTTTGTTAAAATCAATCCTCTTTTATAAAGGCCCGGCATAGATGATTTCATTTCCTCTGCTAAAAATGGTTGGTTCTCATTTTCTTCACGCTCCAGACATTTTTTCAATTTCCTGATCATTTCTTCTGTAGGGGGTCTTTTCGAATATTTCATTCTAAAAAAAATTTTGCAAGCCAAGGTGCGGTAACAGTTAAATTAATTACCGGAATGCTAATAAAATCAGGTTAAATAAAATTAAAAAAAACCTTTCTGATATTCCAAGGATTAAGGAGGTGGGTATTGGGGGTATTACCTTAAATTCCGAAATCAGGTGTCAGGTTATTGTATTCTGGAAATTACAAAACAGGTGCCATCTTTAGAATAACATGTAGTTGAAAAGCAGCATGGAAAACGGATAGCGGCCGCTCTATTCAAATCATTAGGGTGAATGAATGAATTTCGGCAAAGAAAATACCCATAGGATGATTATTTATCCCGGGAATGGCGTTGCCAATATTTTATCCAAAAAAAATAAATGTGGAATTTTAAACACCTTTTGTCCATCTGGCATGGAAATTCATCCAGACGAAATTTTCAATAATCGAAAGAAAGGGAAAAATCTCCAACAAAACTTTTCAAATTGGGACGGTTTATAGGTGCTTAAAACAATAAATGCATCTCAATTTTAAAATGTTTAAGTGAGCTGTAGTTATGGTCAGTACCTGACTTTTAATGACAAGAATTGTATTCATCACCATTAAAATCAAAAAAGCCTTTCAAACAATATGTTTAAAAGGCTTTTTTGTTGTCCCACGAGGATTCGAACCTCGACAGACAGAATCAAAATCTGTTGTACTACCCTTATACTATGGGACATTACTACCTATGAGATATCTCAAAAGGATTGCAAAAGTAAGGGTAACTCTTAGAATTTCAAAATCATTTTGAGAAAAAGTAGAAAAAACTTTTAAGAAGCATCTGAAATACCACTCTCTTTGTTCTCTTCTTCTTTCAAATTCTTAATAAAAGTAAGTGCATCAGGTACTACATCACACATGATAGTAATAAGTGCTCCCGGTTTTACATTCTCATAGGCATACATGATTGCTTTCTTTTCATCGTGAATAATCGTAATAGGGATATTCTCCCCTTTTTCCTCATGAATGCCTTCTACAAGCAAATTGACGATTTCATCCGGCGTGCGTCCGCGCATATGTTTGTCCTGCCTTATGACAATTTCATCAAAATTCCGGGCACTGATTCTTCCAATTTCTTTTATATCATCATCCCTACGATCTCCGGTGCCGCTGATTATCCCAACTTTGTATGTGCTATCTAATTTATTGACAAAATAGCATAAAAGATTTAATCCTGCGGGG
>JBDSBN010000237.1:0-14766 GCA_039921585.1 Ginsengibacter sp.
TGTTCAGGAGTAGTCTCCTTTTCGTTTGTATCCATTTTATTTCAGCAGGTATTTTTGTTATTGCTGTACCCTTTTGTTTAAAGGAATCCTGCTCATCAGCATTTGGTTAAAAAAATAATCCCTAAAATTCTTTTTTGGGAGTGCAAAGGTAGGGTAAATTGAGGAAATATCATAGGGGATTTTGGTAGGCTGCGCGTTGAATTGGGCTGCGCCCGTTGAATAGGCTGCGCCGTTGAATTCTGCGCGTTGAATTGCTGCGCCGTTGAATGCTGCGCGTTGAATAGGGCTTCGCCCGTTGAATTGGGCTTCGTTCGTTGAATTGTCCTTCGGACGTTGAATGCTGCGCGTTGAAGCTTTACTGTTGAATAGGGCTATTCTAATTGTTATTTCACATTAATAGCTTTGCTTGAGGATTGCTAATAGCTAAAATCCAAAATCCAAAATCCAAAATCCAAAATCCAAAATCCAATCGCTAAACGCTAAAGGTTAATGGCCAAACGCCAAACGCTAAAGGCCAAAAGCTAAAATCCAAAAGCCAATCGCCAAACGCCGATCGCCAATCGCCAATCGCCAAAAGCCATCTCCAAAACGCCAAAAAAAATATACCTTCGCCACCCTTTTTTAAAATAATCAAAGATATATATGTTAACCTTTTCAAATGCTGTTTCAGGAAAATTATCGATACCTGAAAAACAAGTTACTGCCGTATTGGAATTATTCGCCGAAGGCGCTACGACACCATTTATTGCCCGCTACCGGAAAGATAAAACCGGGGCTCTGGATGAATTACAAATTGAGGCTATACGGGAAGAAGTAAAGTTCCAGCAGGAATTTTCCGACAGGAAGGAGTTTGTTATTAAAACAATTACCGCTCAGGATAAAATGACGCCGGAATTGGAAGAGAAAATCCGGCTGGCCGCGGCAATGAATGAACTGGAAGATATCTATTTACCCTATAAAGCGAAACGTAAAACAAAAGCGCAGACCGCGAGGGAAAACGGATTGGAGCCCTTGGCTTTATTGGTTTTAGAACAAGGGGACATCAACCCGGAAACGGAAGCTGCCGCTTATTTTAATGAAAAAATTACGGACGCAGATGCGGCATTGCAAGGCGCACGTGACATCATTGCAGAAATGGTGAATGAGGACGCTGATACCCTCGCGAAAATGCGAAGACTCTTTGAAGACACAGCAACTGTTCAGAGTAAAGTATTAAGCGGTAAAGAAGAGGAGGGAATCAAGTTTAAAGATTATCACGATTTTTCTGAGTTGATCTCAAAAATCCCTTCGCACCGGATGCTGGCGATTATGCGTGGCTTCATGGAAGGATTTCTAAGAATGACCATTGCTCCGGAGGAAGAAATTGCTCTTGGAATGATTGAAGATCAATTTGTAAAATCAAATAATGTTGCCGGAGATCAGGTAAAAAGAGCTGTAAAGGATGCCTATCGCCGCCTCTTGCACCCAAGTTTGGAAAGTGAATTTAGAACTGATTTGAAATCGAAGGCAGATGAGGAAGCCATCAGCGTATTTGCAGAAAATTTACGTCAGTTGTTGTTATCCTCCCCACTGGGCAGTAAAAAGTTATTGGCCATTGACCCCGGATATCGTACCGGATGCAAAGTGGTGGTACTCGATGAGAAAGGAGATTTGCAAAAGACGGATGTCATTTTTGTCCATGAAAAGAATTTTAAACTAAATGAAGCCGAACATAAAATAAGAAAGTATGTGGCTGAATATGGAGTAGAAGCATTTGCAATCGGAGATGGAACTGCAGGGCGAGAAACGGAACAGTTTATTAAAAGTCTGCAAATGTCTCTGCCGGTATTTTTGGTCAATGAGGATGGCGCCTCTATTTATTCCGCTTCAGAAATAGGGCGGGAAGAATTTCCGGAGGAAGATATTACAGTAAGAGGAGCGGTTAGTATTGGTCGCAGGTTAATGGATCCGCTGGCGGAATTAGTAAAAATTGATGCAAAAAGTATTGGAGTAGGGCAGTATCAACATGACGTGAATCAGGTAAGATTAAAAGAAAAATTAGATCAAACTGTAGTGAGTTGCGTGAATGCCGTAGGAGTGAATTTGAATACGGCCGGAAAATATCTTTTGTCTTATGTGAGTGGAATCGGTCCGACCATTGCAGAAAATATTGTAAAATTCAGAAAAGAAAACGGCCGGTTTACCAATCGCAAACAATTATTAAAAGTGCCCCGCCTGGGAGAAAAAGCATTTGAACAATGCGCCGGATTTTTACGTATAAAAGAGGGCGATAATCCATTAGATGAAAGCGGTGTGCATCCGGAGGCGTATAAGGTAGTCGAAAAAATGGCTGTGGATGCGGGTGTGCAATTAAAAGAAATAGTCGGAAATGAACAGGTCGTTAGTCAGATTCCTTTGCAGAAATACGTGGATGAAACGATCGGCTTACATACTCTACAGGATATTTTAAAAGAATTAAAAAAGCCTGGTCTTGATCCCAGAAGTGAGGCGCAGGCATTTGAATTTGCCCAAATTTATTCGATCGATGATGTGTACGTAGATATGATCGTACCTGGAATCGTGACGAATTTAACCCGATTTGGTGCTTTTGTAGATATCGGTGTAAAGCAGGATGGTCTCGTGCACGTTTCTGAAATAGCGCATAAATATATTGCTGATCCGGGTGAGGCACTTAAATTGAATGATCAGGTGATGGTGAAGGTGCTGGAAGTGGATAAAGCGCGTAAACGAATCGCGCTTTCTATCAAACAAACTCAGGAAGCTCCCAAGCGTCAGGAAAGACATTCCAGGCCACAGCAATCATTTAAAAGTCATTCTGCCAGGCCCGCAACGAAGGTGCCGGAAACAATGGAAGATGCATTGAGTTTGCTGAAGAAGAAGTTTGGAAAGTAGGATCCTAAATAACTACCATTTTACTAAATCATGCTTTATAATGAATTCTCCCTATCCCGGTTAGGTTAGGGAGAATTCATTACAAGAAGAAATATAGTATGAAAGTATTTCTGCTTATGAATGATTCTTAAGAGGAAAGTGAGTTAATATTTCTCGCATATCATCTTTATAAATTATTATCTTGTTAGATATTTTTCTGTAAAAATAGGTGATATGAATGGTAATTATATCCTCACTATATGTGTGATTTTTGTATTTTTCTATGGTTGTTCAAGGAAACTTACACCCTCAAAAGAATATTTATCCTGGGAAGAGAATTTTAATCAGAATAATTCTTTTGACTCCCTTAAATGGTCGAAAATTCCACGCGGGCCTAGTGATTGGAATCGAAATATGAGTGATTTTGATTCATGTTATGCCTTGCGGAACGGAAATTTAATTTTACGGGGAATCAATAATAATTACTTACCTGAAGACACAGCTCGATTTTTAACCGGAGGAATTTATACAAAAGATAAAATGGCTTTTGGATATGGTCGATTAGAAGTTAGGGCAAAGCTTCAGGGGGCTAAGGGTGCCTGGCCTGCCATATGGATGCTGCCTGAAAAAAGAGGAAAGTGGCCTGATGGAGGAGAGATCGACATTATGGAACGGTTGAATTTTGATTCAATTGCATACCAAACAGTGCACTCCAACTTTACAGTGAAATTGGGTATCAAAGATCCTAAGCCCGGAGCGACCGGGAAAATAGATCCTGAGAATTTTAATACATATGCGGTTGAAATCTACCCGGACAGTTTGGTGTTTTTTATTAATAATTTAAAAACATTTACTTATCCTCGGATCGAAACAGATAAAGAAGGGCAGTTTCCTTTTCGGGATAAAAAATATTATCTACTAATAGATATGCAATTAGGTGGAAATTGGGTAGGACAGGTAGAACCAAAAGATTTACCTGTAGAAATGGAAGTTGATTGGGTTAGATTTTATGAATTTAGAAATACCAGTCTGCTGAAGAAGATTGGAAAGTAAATTACTTTACCTTTTTTTCGAAGGCAGCTTTTGCACTCTCATCTCCCAGGTAATTCCCTCCCCCGTGGTTCGTGTCTTCACGAGTATTACTTTTTTCGCAGCGGAAACTATTTACCAAAAGCGGGTCACTTTCAATGCTAGGTCGGTCAGTCCAGGAAATTAATGGAGACCCACCAACTGCAATTTCTATAAGGCCCATAGGTATATTCTCCTCCGTTTGTATAGATTTACCAAAATGATAGGCAATGGCACAACATTCCCGGGCACTTTGTTCAGAATTTTCTTTCCATTCTCCGGAGAGATAGTTTAAGTGATTACTTTCACTTAATGTAATGCTATCCCATGCAACATTATCTGTTTCCTTTAAAGTTTAAATTTAAATAAACGAATATTGGGATGGTTTGCTATATTTTACATTCAGTCTTTCCATTTGCTTCTGAATATGGACTAAAAGAGCAGGGATAAACTCATCACCTTATTACAGAAAGAGACTACCTCGTAATACATTGATATATAACGAGGTAGTCTCTTACGTAATTTAATTACAATTAATAACCTGGGTTTTGAACTAAAAGGCGACTTTTTGAGATCTCACTATATGGAATTGGGTATAGGTACATTGCTTTTTTAAATACCCTCGGCTCATTATCATAGTTCACTCTTTGGAAATATGATAGGTCATCCTGTTTGCCATCAACGTTCATTCCGGTAAACACTCCTCCTTGCCTTCCTTCGGGCTCTTCAGCAATTAACCATCTCCGTACATCAAAGTAGCGTTGGCCTTCTGCAAATAGTTCAATTCTTCTTTCTTGTTGAATTGCTTTTCTTTGCTTGTTTTGATCTCCTATGATTCCTGTTTTTAATCCGTTGCCGTTTAATTCTGCATAACCAGGAATACCAGCTCGTTTTCTTACTAAATCAAGGTAAGTAATAATTTCTGGGTCATTCGGGTTTACCTCATTACAAGCTTCTGCATATAAAAGATAGAAATCTGCAAGTCTGAAAATAATTGATGGTCTAAATACAGACCTCACCCCACCGGCTACTGATGGATGAATTGTTCTATTATTAAATTTATAAAGTAGGTATCCTGTTTTAGAAAATCCCCCCTGCGTTGCATTTCCACTATGGGCAATTCCACCATAACCTGGTTTTGGTGTTGTAGAGGATAATACGTCTCTTGAAAAGTATACACGAGTTGCTAATGATTTTTCCGCTGTACTTCCTTGTAAATTTGGATTTGACACTACATCGTGCCAACTTTTTCCCTGATAAGTTACCGCAGCGTAGAATCGTGGTTCTCGGTTTGCATACATATTAAATATATTTTTATCAGTTAACGTTATTGGTACCCCATTTTTTACAAATCGAGTTGCGGGGTTAACTACATCTGAAAAGCCTGTTTCTGAATAACCGGAGCCTTGATCATTGATCCTGAGTCCATTTGACATGAAGAATGCATCTACCGCTTCCTGAGTGACTCCAAGATAACCTCCCGAAGAACCACCAGAAGTACTAAAGATATCTCTAGGCGTTTGTGCTGATTCCACTGTCCCCCAACTATTTGTTGAATTCGCCCAAATTATTTCATTATTATAGCGTTGAAATAATTCATACACATTTAAATATGGGCTGTTGGGAGTTGCACTATAGTATAAAGAATAATTTCCGCTATTGGCAAAATCTATAAATTCTTTTAAAATTTGTTTCGCTTTTACCCACTTATTTGGATCATAAGCAGGAAATAAACTCGATCCATCTGTGTTTTTTAAACTTACAGCTTCCTGGTATCCTCCATTTAATAAAGGTGAGGCAACATAAATCCAAAGCTTAGCACGTAGTGCCATGGCTACTCCTTTAGTAGGTATCGCTAGTTTATTCTCTTCAAATCCGCTCGCGTAACTGTTAGAGAACCTGTTGTTATCTAATCCATCCATTGCTGTTAACAAATCCTCGTCTATAGCTTTCGCTACTTCATCTACAGAGTTACGGGCGAAATCTACGCCTGGATCGGAGGGGTCTGCTTCTTTTCTCATTACTGGGATTGGTCCGTACTGCTCTAGTAAAAGATAGTGAGAATACGCTCTGAAAAAATACGCTTCAGCTTTTAGTTGTTTTAATCGAATCTCATCTATAAAGTCCGGGTCGCCATTTACGCCGATTGTTCTTGCAGAATCGATATAGATAGTTGCCTGTCTTATCACTTTGTATAAAGAAGTCCATCTATTAAAACTGGATGCTGTAGAGTTAAATCCTTGCAAAACAACATCTCTAAGGTATCCGCTTGAGTTGTTTTTCACCTCATCACACATGCTGACCCAAGGGTTCCCTAAGCCATCATTTGAAGAAGTTGTGCCCGCGTAATCCGAGTAATTCGGCATGGCCTTATAGATATATTGTTGAAATCTTACTGATTGACCTGGATTATAGAAAATAAATCCTTTGCTGTCAGATGCTGAAAAGTCGCCAGTTATATCAAGATATTTTTTGCATGAACTAAAACCAATTAAAAGTATTAGTTGTATAAGTGATAATGTGATTATATTTGTTTTTTTCATAATTGTCTAATTTAAAAAGTTAAGTTTAAGCCAATATCAACGCTTCTTTGGATAGGATAATTGGTGGCGTTTTCACCCTGTTCGGGGTCCCAAAAGCCAATTTTATCCCATACGGCTAAATTTTGTCCTAATACATATACTCTCATCGCTTTTACTTTTATTCTATTCAATAGTGCTTCGTTGAAGTTATATCCTATTTCAACATTTTTTAACCTTAGGTAGCTGGCATCCCGTACCCACCAAGTACTTCTTCGATTATCATTTGAATTCGGAGTTAATTGCAACCTCGGTAATAGAGCGTTTTGGTTAGGTTGATCAACCGTCCAGCGGTCAGTTGCAAAGTGTTTAGCGGAGGTGGTTTGCGGATCGTTAGCAGCAAATGGTAACATCAATGTTGGCGTTAAATAAGCACTTGTTTTTGCCGCTCCCTGAAAAAATGGGCTTAGATAAAAGCCTTTGTATTCAAAGTTTAATCCAAAACCGTAAATAATCTGAGGAACTTTGGTTTCAACTCCTTTTATATGACGTGTCCAATCACTATTATCGATGACTCCATCATTGTTTAGGTCGGCGTATTTAATATTTCCAGGACGAACATTTCCAAAACCAACTCCTAGTTGAGGAAGCTTAGGGTTTAACTGATACGATTTAACACCATTAATTGGATTTGTAGTAACAATAAAATCATCTTCCGTATAAAGTCTTTCAGCTACCCAAGCATCAACCTGTCCAATTCTTGTTCCTGTAAGGTTTTGATAATCCATAGCTTTTCGAACTTCATCCATTTCAATAATCATGTTTTGGGCCATCGTAAAAGTGCCTCTAACTCCAAGTCTCAAAGATCCTATTTTCTGACTTGCATCCAAACTTGCATCTAAACCTTTATTGGTAACTTTGCCAAAATTCTGATAGGGTGTTTGTTGAAAACCAGCAGTACCAGAAACCGTATTCCGCCTAAGTAAAATATCGTGTCTTAGATTATTGAAGTAATCAACAGTAAGATTAATAGTATTAAGAAAAGTTAGATCAATTCCTATATTTCTTTTTTCTTCAATTTCCCAACCGATATGTTGGTTGTAAGCTTGCATCTCGTAGAGTAAGTTTCCAGTTTGATTTATTCCTCCCGATGAAGACATTCCTAAATTTACCCTCTCAGAGCTCCATGTTAAACGCTCTTTATACGGAAATCTAGTGCCTGATACCATATCATTTCCAGCTCTTCCTAGTGAAGCTCTAATTTTTAACTTGTTAAGTCCTATCTTTTCTGAGATGTCCCGAAACCATTCTTCCCGGGTCATTGTATACCCTATCCCTATTGCAGGAAAAAATCCAAAACGGTTTTCGGGGGCAAAATTCTCACTTCCTGTAAAACCAAAGCTGGCATCAATAAAGTATCTTCCTTTAAAAGCATAACTTGCTCTACCCACTATACCTTGTTTTCTAAACAAATAAGGGTCACCTTGAATTTGACTTTCTTTTTGATTGTAAAGAAGTAAAGCATTAACTGAATGGTCTTGATCAAATACCTGACTGTAATTTAACGACGCTTCCATATAGATCCTTTTGTTTCCTCCCGAAAAGCCACCTCCGGTTGCTTCAGTAGCTGTTGCTAAGCCGTTTACAGTTTTGCTAAATATTAATTCATCATTAGCGTTGCGTCGCATTGCTCTATATTGACTGGCAGTACGTACTCTTGAAACTTTAGAGAAAAAGTCTGTATCAAAACTGATCAAGCCTTTTGCAGAAAGTCCCTTTATCAGATTATCCAACTTTTGTTCTAAGGTAACGCCTGACTGTAAGGCAACTCTATATTCTTTTGAATAGCCACTTAAATTTAATTGAGTATATGGGTTTTCATATCCTGCGGAAGAGCTATATCTTGCTGGCAAGCCATTAGAATATATCATAGGAGTCAAGTAGGGTGCACTGTTCAACATATTTGAAAAGATTGTGCCTGTACCAGTTCCCGGATAATTGGTAGTTAAATACTGCCCACTTATATCCACTTTTAATATCGTATTCTTGGCTATACTCATGTCAATATTACTACGTAAATTGTACCTTTTTAAACCGATATTTGTGGAGTATTGTTGATTTCTTTCAAATTCTGTAGCGTCAACCGGGTTGGATTTGAATAGTCCTGCCTCATTATAAAAATTTGAACCAACAAAAAACTTAAACTTTTCACCACCACCTCTAAAGTTTAAAGACATTCTTTGACTTGCTGTATGGTCTTTTAACAGATCCATCCAGTTAACATCTGGATAGAGGTCTGGATCAATTCCACTTGCATATTTTTGGATCTCTTCATCTGTTTTGAATGGAATAAACGAAGAACTATTTGGATTTCCTTCAGAATTCCATTTTGCTTCATTGTATAAGTTTAAAAAATCTTTAGACCCTAAAAAACCCATTACCCTTGTTGGCTGGTTAATGATATAGTCCGTTCTGAAATCAATATTTGTCTTTTGAATTTTTCCTCTTTTAGAAGTTATTAAAATTACCCCATTAGCGCCTTCCGCTCCATAAATCGCTGTAGCGGACGCATCTTTTAAGACAGTGAAGGTTTCAATTTCCTCGGGACTAATATCTTGAATGTTTCTTGGTACTCCATCTACTAGTATAAGTGCTCCTGTTCCTCCGGCAAATGAGCTGATTCCTCTTATGTAAATCTCGGAATTATCGTAACCAGGTTCTCCAGATCGTTGAACTGTAATTAAGCCTGCAATCTGACCAGCCAAATTATTTGTCAGATTTCTACCTGGTAAGTCAAGTTGCTTACCAGTAACTTGTGATATGGCGCTTACTACTTCAGAACTGCGTTGTTTTCCATATCCAATCACAACAACCTGGTCCATTTCGCCGGTTAAATTTTTCATCTTTACATTGATGGATAAAGATTCCCCTACTTTTAGGGTATAACCAGCAAGAGTTTGCGATTCTAACCCCACCATAGAGAAAGTGATACTATATTTCCCGGAGGGAGAAAGATTGAAAAACGTAAATATTCCGGCGGAGTCAGTCTGAGCTCCTGAGGTAAATTCTGTGAGTGTATTTTTAACAATGACACTTACGTTCTGCAGAGGTTGGCCGTCTTCACTTCGGACAGTTCCTTTTATATCTGCCGCCTTTGTTTGGGCAAAGGAAATCATGGAACATTGGCAGAATACTATTATTGAGAGCACAATAATAACACTCTGAATAAACTTTCTTCTCATAGTAAATTTTTAATTGATGATTTAGATTTGTTGGGTTTTATTTTTTGGTGATTGTAAAAGACTTACTTTTTTTGATAGCCCTGATCATTCAATATATTCACCTTCAACTTGGTTTGCGCATCCCTGTTCCTTTTATAAAGACACCTTCACCATTTAACGCACTTCCGTCGGATTGGCAGACTACTATTCTGATATTTAATTTCGTCCGGGTTATAGAAGCAAATGCAGAAAGAAGAAACATTGCAGTTAACATCCAAATTTTGATTGAAATTGATTTCATGAGTAAAAAACTATAAGCTAGTTATTATGTAATACATAATAAAATTAACAAACTATTTTTGTATAGCCAAAATAATTATTTATTATTTCTTTATTGGCAGGCTTTTGCGTCTGTTATATTATAGTGCTAACGAATGGTTAATTAACTTTGAATTTAAATAAATGAAAGTTGGCGTTCAGGTTCAATTAAGAAGACAAATTTTGGCGTGTGTTCTGTTACCTCATGATAATTCTTAACTCTCTCTAAGTTAGGAATAGAAATTAAATTATGTATTACATAATTTAATTAACCTTATTAGGTTATACAGTCATAAAAGAAATACAAGTTAAGTATCTTGATATATTGGTTAATCTTTTTTTTATAATATAATTTATCTCCTTATTAAAGAGTTGATTTTTCCCTCGCCGTGGGAGCAGAGAGCCAAAAGATTTACCAGTAGAAATGGAGATTAATTGGGTGAGATTTTATGAATTTAGAAATATCAGTCTGCTGAAGAATTTTGGAAGGTAAATTACTCCACCTTTTTTTCGAAGGCTGCTTTTGCATTATCAGCTGCACTTTCATCTCCCAGGTAATTCCAGTTAATTCCATGAATATATTTCTTAAAAACTCTGGTCATATCGGCCGGGGTTATTTTTTGAATTTTTCTAATAAATTCTTCGTCCATTTTCCAATTTCCTAATAGCTCAGATTGGCCAAGAGAGGAAGCCATCCGATCTGTACTTTCTTCTTTCATATAATTCATCGTAATAAAAAGATTCCGGATATCATCAAATTCCTTTTGCGAAAAGCCCTCGGATTTTAATCTGTTTATCTCATTAACCATTACTTCTGCGGATGCTTTGGGATCTGTAGTGCTCACATACATATAGCTATAAGGGATTTCAAATTGTTGGGAAAACGCATACGGGGCATAAGATAAATTTCTTTTCGTGCGTATTTCTTTAAAAAGGTTATCACTAAATGCGGCAATTGCCAAACGATTTGCGGCATAATCATCAGAGGTGAAAAGAGGGGCATTGAAGATTCCCATAATATAATTTGTAGCGAGTTTTCGTGGTTCAGTAAATAAAGTATTGGAATTTATTTCCGGTATGCGATAGGTATATTCCGTGTAGGTTTTGGTAGGAATTTTCTGAAATGCGTTTTGTATTTTATGGATAATATCCTGTTTGGAAATTTTTCCTACCACCACAATCAGCATTCTTTTTTTGTTTAATAACGTGTTGAAATAATAATCCCTGGCTTCTTTGGCAGATATACTATTTACGGCATTTAGATTTCCCTTCGGATCGGTGGCATAAGGCGTTCCCTTGAAGGCATTTTCAACACCCATTTTAGATAATTTATTATCTGGGTCTGAATCAGAGTTTTTTATATCTGCCAGAACTTTCTGTTGCAGTAGTCCATAATCCTTCTCATTAAATACCGGGTTTTTTACAGCAGAACTCAATAGATCCCATCCCTCATTGAAATATTTACCGATGCAGTTCATGCTGATCATCCCATAATCAAAGGAAGAGCTACCGGACAGAATTATTCCATATTTATCCGCTTTGTCTTTGAAAACATTCGTCGGATAGGATGCAGTACCGCATTCTGTTGTGGCGGAAAGAGCCAGGTTTTCGATGCCGGCTTTTTGCTCGGGGTAATTGGTCACTCCTCCTTTGAAATAGACATTTACATTGATGATGTCTTTAACTGTTGGTTTCATAATAACGGTAATCCCTTGCACTTCAAATTTTTCTGCCTTTTGTGCGTAAGTATGGATGCTAATAATAAGGAGAAGAATGATTGAAAACGGAATATTGAAACGTTTCATAATAATTTATTTAGGAGTAAATTAATTGGCTTTGAAAAAAGTTGAAGGCTGCATTTGTTGATTCATTTGAGGGCTCACTAAAAGTCCGCCCCTGTATGGTTTATCTTTAATGTAATTCTTTACATAATCCGCGATATCTCCACGCGTAACTTTTTTCAGATTTTTTATATAATCAAAGTAATAATCTAGTGAAGCAGAGCTCCACCAAAAAGAGAGAGTATGCACAAAGTTTGAAGTAATTTCCTGTCCTCTTGTATCATTAATTTCCAATTGTCTTTTCGCAGTTTCCAATTGTTGGTCTGTGAAATAATCATCTCTATCCATCAGACTGATTTGATGTTTTATTTCTTCAAAACACTCTTTTACTTTGTCCGGATTAGGAATAGCAATAAACGAGATGGGCCCAACATGTTTTTGGGTGAGATAGCTAAATTGCGTTTGTAAAGCCAGTCCGGATTCTAATAAGGATTTGCTAAGTTTTGATGCGTTTTGACTAATAATATAGGAAAACACATCCGCAGCATAGGTCGCTTTTATATCATGTCGGGTGTCCGGACCTATCCAATTAAACAGAATCATCGGCACCTGGGCATTTTCAGATTGGACAATGAATAATTCCGTTTTTTGCAAAGGCTTAAATTCCGGAATGGGGTATTTTACAAAAGGGTCGAAACCGGACGGCTTCCAACTTCCCATGATATTTTCCACTTGTTTAAAAACTTCCTCATGACCGACATCGCCGGCTACAGTAAGCAATGAATTATTGGGCCAGTAATATTTATTTTTAATTTCTTCCATTTTTGCAGGAGTTGCTGTAAGGATGACCTCATGATTGCCAATCACATTTTTTCTACTATAAAGGTCACCCCAGAGATGATGGTTCATCGTGTCAAATAAAGCGAAAAACGGATTAGATTCACCGCGCTGAAATTCTCCATCCACCACGACGTTTTCCTTCTTCATTTCGGCTATGTCAAATATGGGATATTGAATGGCAGAATTCATAAACTGCAATCCTTTTGTAAGATTGAATTTTGGTAGAGTGAAATAATAATTGACGATTTCTGTATTGGTGGTCCCATTAAAAGAGACACCCAATTCTTTTACCCGATCCATAAATGCCTCCTGATTTGGATAATCTTTATTTGCCTTAAAGAACATATGCTCATATAAGTGACTCAATCCATTAAATTCCGGTGGTTCTGTAAAAGAACCGTTTTTTACTGCAATTTCAATAGTTGCAAGCGGTACACTAGGATCTTCGATCACCAGTACCTGTAATCCATTCGGAAGCGTTTTTAGAAAATAATTTGATGGGAGAGATGATTGAGAATAACTGGTCATAGTAATAATGAAAACCAGCAGAAAGAGCGAAATTTTCTGATGCATAATATTGTTTTGAAAATGAAACGAATAAGGTCTCATTTAGCAGTACAATTTCTTCAGAAGATATAAATGGACGGAGAATAGATTTGTAAGTACAAATAATTAAGTATTCCTCTAAGCTTTAAAGGTAGATATTTTTATTTTATATTGATTTTTTTTGGGAGTACTTCTTTGTCAAATCAAATGATACATGCGGATTATTTTAATCTTCCCCGTGACACACGTAGCTCACCAAGGAGTTCACAGATAGAGCTCGAAGGTGGGATATAACTATTCGTAAAAATTCTAATCAAGGGACAAGTTGACCAAAGAATAACTGTTCTATATTTCTTCTCTTTGTTTTATTTGATTAGTTTAGTGATGTCAAATGAGTACCAAACCTATTTTTCTTATTTTTTTATTGATCTCTTTAACTTCTGTTTCCTTTGCACAAAAGGAGTGGAGTAATTGGTATTATAATGGAAGAAATTTATTGACTTTCAAAAATGGGCATGCAGAAATAATCAATGATTTTATAGCAGAAGAACCTCCCTGGACACCGGGTTTTATTCCTTATTATAATTGGGGAACAGGTGGTGTTTCTTATTCTGATCCAGTTTCAGGTGAAATGAAATTCATTATTTCAAATCGCTTAGGATTTAATCGTGAATATAATTCATTTCCGAAGGATGTCTTTTTAAGGTCTTGTCCAGATAAATTATCTTATCACATAATTCCTTTTCAAAACGATCCCAATAAATTCTACATCATCCAGTTCCAATCTGCCAGGGCAGATTTGTTGGCGCAATCGTCTGGCTTGCAAGTTCGCTGTCCAAATGCGATCGGGTTAGGTTATTCGATACTTGATCTTAGTCTCGATGGAGGTCTTGGAGATTTCATTAGTGTCAATAACGTCATCACTACAGGACTTGCGGATCAAATGACAACTGTTCGTCATGCGGATGGGAAAAGTGTTTGGATAATAGTACACCCTTTTAATACAGCTAAATTCCACTCTTATCTGGTCAATGATGCAGGTATTCAACCAGCCATTGTAAATGAAATAGGCCCTATGATGAGTGGCGGCTATTCAAATACACAAGGCTCTATAATAGCGTCCCATGATGGCAAATTATTAGCAGGTGCAACAGGCTCCGATGCAGTGCAGTTATTTGATTTTAATAATGCTACGGGTGTTATGAGCAATTATAGAAAATTAGATTATATAGGTACCCCTGGCAAATTCCAATTTTCACCGGATAATACTAAATTGTATTATTTAAATGGCAATAGTTCTATTTATCAATATGATTTCAACCAGCCTGATGTTTCATCGTCTTTAACTAAAATCGTGGATGACCGCCGCTATTACATGTATGATATGCAATTGGCACCAGACGGAAAAATCTATGTAACCAAAACGCGTAGTCAGAGTCAAGAGGATTATGAAGAATATACTGGGGTAATTGAATGTACTAATTTGCCGCAATACTCCAGTAATTTTAATCCCACCGCATTAAAAACTACGCAGGTTTTTTTTCCGGATCTCATCAATGATTTTATTAATGATCCTAAAGCTCCCTTGATCACTAAAATTGA
>JBDSBN010000238.1:0-15064 GCA_039921585.1 Ginsengibacter sp.
TATTGCCCACTACAAACCCGATGTTGTCATCCTGATTGACTATCCAGGATTTAATTTACGCATGGCAAAATGGACCAATGAAAATCAGTACAAAACGATCTTTTATATTTCTCCTCAGATTTGGGCCTGGAAAGAAAACAGAATAAAAGCGATTAAAAAGTATGTGGATAAAATGCTTGTGATACTTCCGTTCGAAAAAGAATTTTATCAAAAGTGGAACTACGATGTCACCTATGTAGGACATCCTTTAGTTGAAGTCGTTGAAAATTTTATAGATAGTCATCCGGAAATTAAAAAAGAAAAAAGCACCATCGCTTTACTCCCTGGAAGCAGAAAGCAGGAGATTAAAACAAAATTGCCCATTATGCTGGAGGCAACTAAAAATTTTCCTGAGTATAAATTTATTGTAGCCAAAGCGCCCGGGTTAGAGGATGCATTTTATGAACAATTTTTTACAAATTATAAAAATGTACACACGGCGACAGACAACACCTATTCCGTTCTAATGCAATCATCTGCAGCGCTGGTTACTTCAGGAACTGCAACGCTGGAAACTGCCCTCTTTGGCGTACCTGAAATCGTGTGTTATAAAGGTTCTGCTATTTCCTATGAAATTGCCCGCAGATTAATTAAGCTGAAATATATTTCTCTGGTAAACTTGATTATGGATAAAGAAGTGGTCAAAGAACTGATTCAAAATGAACTGACCAGTAAAAATATTACGCATCATCTTCAAATTATTTTAGACGATCCTGAAAACAAGAACAGGATACAGAACAATTATGCACAGTTAAAAGAACTGCTATCAAAAGGTGGAAACGCTTCAGAAAATGCTGCCAAAGAAATCATTCAATTCTTAGATTCAAGTACCGTGCATTAACGTAAAAGCAACTTGGTAATGAGAATAATTATGGCAACAATAAATAGCAAGATGGACAATCTGTTTATAAAATGCATCTTGGATAAATAGAAAGACTTCGGTGCATCCGGATCTTTTTTTACCAGCCAGAGATATTCTCCAATTTGACGCCAAAAACCCATAAAAATGTATTTATTAATGAATGGAAAAATTGATCAGGTCTTTTTTCTATTTATACTTCTTTCAGCATAAGTTAGAAATCGAAACTCATTTTCCTACCCAAAGGTAAAATAATAAATGATCCTCAAACTCCACTTGCAGGATATATTGTCAAAAAATTAAATCAAAAATCAAATTTCTTGATTTATAATTTTCAAATAATTTAGTTATTTAAAAATATTTACACCAAACAGTTTATTCAAGGAATATTCAATTGCTTCCATAAATCCAATCATTAAATGTCGTTATCTTTAAATACACGACCATTAGCTGAACCAAAACAAATAAAATAAATTAAAACAAATAGGATATCAAAATTAAAATACCTTTAAAATATGTTCACAAACACCTTGCAAGAATTTCAATAAATATTTCAGATAATGTAAAGATGGCCAACTTATCCTGAGATTAGAGGTAAAATGTTCATACCCCATTAATTAATTACTTTATGAAAGTATTCTACACCCTATTCTTTTTCTTTTCAAGTATTTTTTTTAATACTCTTTTTTCACAAAAACTAGCTCCAGGCTTTGATCCAAACGAGTTTTTAGAGTTGCTAAAAATAGGGTCCCGTACCACAACAGACAGTACCTGGTTTGGAAACGTAGAGTCTCCTGAATCTGAATTAATTTATCAATCTCAACCAGCAGGGTTTGATAATATCTGGCAATTATGGATGCGCAAAGACGGTGTACCGATCATAAGTATTCGCGGCACAACCAAAACGGATGTGAGTTTCCTGGCCAATATTTATGCTGCAATGGTATCGGCACAAGGGGAGCTGCATTTATCCAAAGATTTTACCTTTCAATACAATTTATCAGATGATCCGAAAGCAGCAGTCCATATCGGGTTTTTAATTTCTACAGCGTATTTATCCGGAGATATTATTTCTAAAATAGATTCTCTTTATCAAAAAGGGACAAAGGAGTTTATCATTGCAGGTCATAGTCAGGGTGGGGCAATTTCTTACCTTTTGACCTCTTATCTTGAAAATTTAAAGAAAAATGGTCAGTTGCCAAAAGATCTCCGGTTTAAAAGCTGTATCAGTGCTGCACCAAAACCTGGGAATCTCTACTATGCATATGACTTTGAGAATTTAACCCATGGCGGCTGGGCATATAACGTTGTAAATTCCGTTGACTGGGTTCCGGAAGTTCCTTTTAGTACCCAGACAATTCATGACCTGAGTCCAATAAATCCCTTTCAAAATGCAGGCAACCTGATCAAAAAACAAAAGTTTCCTAAAAACATTGTTGTAAAACACATCTATAAACGACTCACCAAACCTTCCCTTAAAGCGCAGAAAAATTACCAGAAATACCTGGGAAAAATGGTTTCTAAATTTGTCAAAAAAACATTTCCCGAATTTGAAGTGCCTGTTTATTTCAAAAGCAGCGATTATGTTAGAACATGAAATACCATTGTATTAATTCCTGATGAAAGTTATTATAAAAAATTCCCTCAAAACACGTCAAACGTTTGGTTAAATCATTCACAGGAAAAGTATCAATTTTTAGTAAAGAAATTAATGACACAGAAATAACGGACGAATTAAACGCTCTAAACACTCTCACAATTTTGCTCAAATAACTGCAGACATGAATATAAAATCCGCTTCGTCGAAAAGGTAAAAAGCATACAAAAATTAAAAAACCAGCTTTAAATCTCCGGGATTTTATCTCATTTATTTAGCGCAATTTTGGAATAAATAAAATAATGAATGAATAAATCGCTTTTACGTGAACAAGAGAAATTTGAAGCTGTCTTTCAAAATGCCTCCCTGGGCATTCTGGTTATAAATAATAGAGGGGAAATCATCCTTGCTAATAATTTTTTACTTTCTCAATTTGGATATATAAACGCAGATGAATTAATTGGCAAAAAAATGGAGATCCTCATCCCACAACGCTATCATAAAAATCATGAAAAGGACAGGGATAAATTCATTGCTCATCCGAGTACCCGACCCATGGGAATAGGACGGGATCTTTTTGGAGTAAAAAAGGATGGAACGGAAATGCCCCTTGAAATTAGTCTGAGTAGCTACAATAATGATCAGGGTGTGTTCTCCATTGCTTTTATCAGCGACATTTCAGCCAGAATAGAAGTTCAAACAAAAATAAAAGAACAACAATTAGCTCTTTCTGAACTGAATAAAAAAATGGAAATCCTGAATGAGGATCTGGAAAAAAAAGTTGCTGAACGAACATTGATTCTACAAAAAACATTACAAAAACTAGAGGCTTCAAAGGACGAACTATCTAAAGCGCTTAGCAAAGAAAAAGATTTGAGTGATTTAAAAAGCGGATTTGTATCGATGGCATCTCATGAATTCCGAACTCCCTTGAGTACTATCTTGTCCTCAGCTTCTCTTTTAGCTAAATATGAATTAACCGAGGAACAGCCCAAAAGAGATAAGCACATTCAAAGGATAAAATCATCTGTTATTAACCTGAATAACATTTTAAATGAATTCCTATCCATAGGAAAAATTGAAGAAGGAAAAATAACCTCCCATGCGGAATTCTTCGATATTAAAGATTTTATTACAAATCTCTATACCGAAATGAGCGAGTTATTTAAGGAAGGTCAAAAAATTGATTATACGCATGAAGGTGAAACAATCGTTTATCTTGATGGTATTCTATTTAAAAACGTACTCATTAATTTATTGTCGAATGCCGCCAAATTTTCGGCGGAAAATTCAACAATTTATATGCGGAGTTCTGTGAAAAATAAAATGTTTCATTTTCATATCCGGGATGAAGGAATCGGGATATCAAAAAAAGATCAGACACATCTCTTTACAATATTTTTCCGTGGATTAAATGCCGTCAACATCTCGGGTACAGGTTTAGGATTGCATATTGTATCGAAATACATCGAAATGATGGAAGGGACTTTGGAATTAAAAAGTGAATTAAATGTAGGAACAGAATTAAACTTAACTTTTGCACAATGATAAAAATATTAATAGTAGAGGATAACAAAGAAATCAGGGAAAACACGGGTGAAATATTGGAACTCGCCAATTATGAAGTATTTACAGCCTCCAACGGAAAAGAGGGGTATGAAAAAGCTGTAGAAACTTCTCCTGATATAATAGTTTGCGACATCATGATGCCTGTATTGGATGGCTATGGCATGCTACATTTAGTCAATAAAAACAATACCCTTAAAGGTATTCCCTTTATTTTCCTAACCGCTAAAACAGAAAGAAATGATTTCAGAAAAGGAATGGAAATGGGCGCCGACGATTATATAACCAAGCCATTCAATGACGTGGAATTATTAAATGCAATCGAAAGCAGGCTGGAAAAATTCAATCTTCAGAAAGAAAAAGCAAAGGCCGCTCAAAGTTTGAATGATTTTTTTGAAGAAATAAAAAATGAAGACGCTCTGGAAAAACTGACAAATTCCACTCAGATTAATCATTATAAAAAGAAACAACGCATCTATGCGGAAGGAAACTATCCGCGTAGTTTATATTATCTGAATTCCGGCAAGATCAGAATTTACAAGATAAATGATTTAGGGAAAGAGCTTACTGTCGGATTATATAATACAGGGGATTTCTTCGGATACCAATCTTTGTTGCAAAACATCCCTTACAATGAAACTGCCGAGACTTTAGAAAAATGTGAAATCAGCAGTATCGGGCGGGAAGATTTTGAAATCCTGATCAACAATAATAAAAAAGTTGCTCAAAAATTTATTAAACTTCTCGCACATAATGTCACTGAAAAGGAAGAACAACTTATAAATCTCGCTTATAATTCTCTGAGAAAAAGAGTAGCAGATGCACTCATTACCTTATTAAAAAAATATAAAAAAGAAGAACACACAGAGTTCTCTATTCAATTATCCCGGGAAGATTTGGCCCATATTGCCGGCACCACAACTGAATCTCTTATAAGAACCTTAAGTGATTTCAAAGCAGAAAAAATTATTGAATCGGAAGCAGGATCGGTTAAAATCTTAGATGAACAAAAATTACTAAACATGCTCAATTAAAAAACACCCTTATTTTTTGATTAAACTCATGTGATAAATGAAAGAATTCCTGTTCAAAATGCTTGATTTCTTTCCGCAGTTTATCTTGTAGTTTTATTTGCAGACCAACAGGAATTTCTTCAAAAGAAGTAGAATTAAATTCCGCTGAAACAGACTGTAAATCCGCAGACAGACGTTTGAACCATTCATCATTTTTAAGAAATTCATTTTGATAAAATTCGGCAGTTTGCAAAAAATGTGTCCCCTCACTTTGATCTACAATAGCGCTCAATTTATATTTTAATAAAGCATTTTCCTGGTTAATTAATTCAAGACTTCTTCTCCAGACTTCATGCTCCTCCATAAGTTTCACTTTATTCACACTCATAATCTTCCATTTATCTGCCTTCCTTGAATGATTTATATTTAATAAAAAATTGTAAACCAATTAAAATCCAAAAAAAATACTTGAAAATTAAAAACCCTCTAAAGGGTGAACAATGAAATATTGAATAACCGTATTTTACCTTGTATTTATTTTGTTTGAGAAGGGGCAGTTTCGTACCGGCCCGATTTTTCTGATAATAAAATGCGAAAAACGATTCCTTCAATATTCGTTGTATCAACCGGAGCAAAGGGCCATAGCTGACCGAGTTTGACAGTCTCACTTGTCACTCCCGAAAAGGTTCTCGCTGTTAGAATTCTTAGCCCCTCATTCCTTTCATCTTTATTTTTCAGCTCCTTGAATGTACCCCAAGCGATAACAGATTGCCAATTGCCAAAATCTTCCATTAATTCCACCTGAAAACAAATCTCCGGATTTTGCCGCATCATAGATAATTTCAAACCATCGTAAGAATGTACATATACGCAATCATTTTTGTAAGCATAACTTACGGGCACTACATACGTTTTTCCAAATGCATGACATCCGATTCGGCCTGTCTGACATTGGGTTAACAGTCGCTCTATTTGTGCATCATTCAATGTTCCAAGCATATATTCTTTTTTGCCAAAACTATTTATTAACAGATGGTTTTTTAATGATGATAAGCAGTGAAATTTATGATTAACATCATTAAAGTTATTTCACCCATTTTCCTTAAAATAAATTCTTATTTAAAAAATGAACTCCATGCCCCATATAATAAAGAGTTCAACCATGTTGATAGGTGAAAGCGATGGAAACGTTATTTGCTTATTGTACCAGAGAGGGAACCGTTGGCTTCTTCCGGATAATTTGAATAACCAGAATAACAAGGCCGGTAAAGATTAATAGAGCACAATAAAACAAGGCAATATTAGCCAGTTTTACAGGTTTAAATTCAAGCGCTTCTAATCCCTGGAGCATCAATATACATTGTTGCAGTAATACGCCGGCAATAAATAAGATCAACCCTATTTTGGATAAAGCGCGTTTTGAATATTTCAAGATAAAATCAATATATCCGAGAATAAAAAAAGAGATGATCCCTAAAAAGGATAAATGCAAATACCCAATTATAACTGGTCTATAGCCAAATGCATAATGACTTAAAAAAGGAATAATTGAAAGTAATTGTAGAATAATTTTAATAATAAATGCAATTGAGGCCATCACCCAAAGCCAGCGGGTAGATTTTGAAAATAATAAAAATCCATTCCTTTTCAATAATGGAAATAACCGTATAAAATAGACCAATACCAGTAATTGCAATATACCCGAAACATTTCCGATCCAGAGTAAAAGCGGAGGCAACTTTAACCAAATGATGGACAGTAAATAGGTAGGAATAACTGTTATTGCCATTACAAAAAATAAATTCTTACTCAGAGAATTCGTCAGAGATATCCCATTCCTGTTTAAAGCAGAAAACAGTAAGGCAAAACATGCAAACAGAAACCAGCCATTATATTGAAAATGAAGGAAAAAATAGATAGCTCCAAAATAAAAATCCTGAATCATAATCCGATAAATCATCAGGTAAGCCAAAGCAATGGCTCCAAAAGAAGATAGTGCCCAAAGAATCAGACTGGCTTTTAACCATTGCGGAGCAAATGATTCATCCTTTATCCCCTTCAAATCTCTCCAAAAAATGACGATAAAAATATAAGATACAAGAATACAAATACAGGTAAAAAGAATGGAAATAGTATCATACCCTTTTGCTATAAAACCAGCAAACATTCCATAGGCAGAAAGGCAATTCAAAAATAAAATCAGGTTGTATTTAGTCAGCTTTTGCTGTGGCCGTTTAATCTGAATGTAATGTACCATCAGAGCCATAAGAATGATTGTAACCCAGCCTACAAAGGCAAAATGAGAATGACCATGAAGAAGATTTTTTTGATTGACCGAAGGCAGTGGAAAGTTAATCTTATACCTTAGAACGACGCCTGCAAGAGCTACCAAACAAAAATTAATGAGGGCTACGGAAATCCATCTCCATGGATTAAAGGTTTCATTTCCTGATTTCATTTTTTAAGATTACACGATTTTTTTATAAATCTAATGCAACTTTATTATATCGCACCTTAATCCGCATTAATATATAATCTTAAAAGCAATACCGGAATTCCCCGAATTGAAGCATCGAGGCCAACTACAGAAAATCATTTTCAGGGAGCTGTATTTTCAAGATAAAAATCTAAATGTTTACTGGTCTATTATCCTACAAATAAAACCTACTTCACAAACTGACTGCTTACCACAAGTTCTTTACTACCTGCCGTATATGTATAAAATCCTTCTCCTGATTTAACTCCTAACTTTTTTGCATTGACCATATTGGTCAGCAAAGGACAAGGAGCATATTTTGGGTTTCCGAAACCATCCTGCAATACTTTTAAAATTGAATAACAAACATCCAATCCAATAAAGTCGGCTAATTGCAGCGGTCCCATTGGATGCGCCATTCCCAGTTTCATTACTGTATCAATTTCTTCCACGCCGGCTACTCCTTCATATAAACTATAAATTGCTTCATTGATCATCGGCATTAATATGCGGTTTGCTACAAAACCCGGATAATCATTTACTTCACAAGGTATTTTTCCCAACTTCTTTGACAACTCAATCACTGTTTGAGTGATTTTTTTATCCGTCATATACCCATTGATCACTTCCACCAATTTCATTACCGGAACCGGGTTCATAAAATGCATTCCGATCACCTTCTCCGGGCGGGAAGTAACAGAAGCGATTTTCGTAATTGAAATAGAGGATGTATTCGTTGCCAGGATACACTCAGCGGGAGCGAACTGATCTATTTCCTGAAAGATTTTTAATTTAAGATCGATATTTTCTGTCGCTGCCTCTACAATTAGTTCGCTTTGAACAACCCCCTCCTTTATTGATTGAAATGTGGAAATATTGGAGAGAGCGGATTGCTTTACTTCCTGCGTAATGAGCCCTTTACTAACCTGCCTGTCGAGATTTTTTTCAATGGTAACTAATGCTTTTTCCAACTGCTCCTTAGAAACATCCACCAGATTTACTTTATATCCACTTTGAGCGAATACATGTGCAATTCCATTACCCATTGTACCTGCTCCGATTACTGTTACATTTTTTATCATCTTACATTAACTTTTCTATCCCGGCTTGCAGCAATGCTTTGCAGCTACAAAGTGGAGATTTTTAATTGTATGAAATAATTTAAAACTTGAATTTCGAATTTCAGAAAACACATCAATTTTAATCAGAAAATATCCTTATTTCTTTTTAAAATCACCTCGCTTCCATGATTTTATGAACTCCGACCAGGCCATTGGATTAAAGATGTTTTGAGGAGGCAACTGTCCGGCAGAATATGATTTCCGGGCATTTTGTTGTAAATAATAATTTCCTGCTTCACGCCCATCTCTTGGATAAACGGCCATGAGAGCCCGCCTGTTTTCTTCAGAAACATTTTTCCGGGCAATCTCCACGTCATCATCCGGAATAACAAGATTGACAAAATCCCGTTCAAACTCCTCACGGGTAGGATATTTTACAATAATGGTGGCAGGAAGGTAAATAGTATCTTCCACCATTAATTGGATCATGCTATGTTGGTTGCCTTCGAGATTTTTTGGAATGTGTACTAATTTGGGCTTGAAGCCTACACTGGTAAATTCTATATTATCTCCTTTTAAAACTACAATTGAAAACACCCCTTGCTCATTGGTAATCGTTCCCTGATTTCTTCCTTTCACCACCACACTTACAGAAGGCAGGGCCATTAAACTATCCGCAGACATAACAACGCCATACAGTTGAATAACAGAATCTTTATAGTTTTCAAATTGTGCTTTTGTTATCAAAGGATACGCAAACATCAAAAAAAGAAACGGCAGTATAATTTTTTTCATATCTATCGGCTAAAGGTCTGTAATATTTTGTAAATCCATGCTAAAGATGTTGTATTATAGATAACATTTGTCATTTTACAAACAAAGTAAGGTGTTAAGGGCTAAATTTGCATTTACCAAAATCTTTTTAACAAAAAATTGAACGATGAACGAGAAAGAATTACTTAGCGCACTGAGCACCGTGGAAGAACCTGATTTGAAAAATGATCTTGTTTCCTTGAATATGGTAACCGATATAAAAATTGAGGGCAATAACATCACTTTTACTATTATATTGACAACGCCGGCTTGTCCGCTAAAAGATAAAATGAAAAATGATTGCATTAAGGCAATCCATAAAATAAATCCCGATGCAAATGTGACAGTAAACTGGTCGAGCAAGACGACCTCCTTACGTACAGATAAAAGTGACGTTTTAAAGGGAGTAAAAAATATAATCGCGGTAGTTAGTGGAAAAGGTGGTGTTGGTAAAAGCACCGTTTCCTCCAACCTGGCGCTTGCTCTGGCAGAAAGTGGTGCTAAAGTAGGATTGATGGATGCAGATATTTATGGCCCGAGTGTTCACATTATGTTTGGTGTCCGGGGCGAAAGACCTCAGATGCGTGATGTGGACGGAAAAGGAAAAATCATACCGATTGAAAGATATGGTTTGAAGTTAATGAGCATCGGATTACTTGTTGATGAAAAACAAGCTGTCGTTTGGCGCGGACCAATGGTTAGCAGTGCTATCAAACAATTTGTGACTGATGTAGATTGGGGCGACCTGGATTACCTCATTATTGATATGCCTCCCGGCACGGGGGATATCCACTTAACCATTGTACAAACTGTACCCGTTACAGGTGTTATTGTTGTAACCACACCTCAGTTGGTTGCATTAGCAGATGCTAAAAAAGGAATCGCCATGTTTAGTCAGGCAGGACTAAAAGTGCCTGTAATCGGGCTTGTAGAAAATATGAGTTATTTCACTCCGGCAGAACTTCCTGATAGCAAATATTACATTTTTGGAAAAGAAGGTGGAAAAAATTTGGCTGAAGAATTTGAGATTCCTTTCTTAGGACAAATACCGTTAGTTCAATCCATCCGCGAAGGAGGAGATATCGGAGTTCCTGTGATGATTGGTGATGATCAAATTTCCAGGAAAGCATTTATTGAATTTGCTGATAATTCTGTTCGGGGAATTTCAATGAAAAATGCCCTGCGGCCTTCGGAGGAAGTTAGCGAAACGTTGGAAACAATTTAAGTAACATTCCATTCCCATATTTTAAAAGCAGCATTCTAACAGGATGCTGCTTTTAAATTTGTAACCATCTTCAATTATACGTTCCAATTACTATCAGGAGGTAATTTGAAACTCTACCGTTGTTTCATCTTCTAAAAAAGATTCCAACGTATCGCCGGAAAAAACTTCTCCAATTCCAATAGGAGTTCCTGTAAAAATTAAATCTCCCTTTTGCAACGAATAGGTTTTAGAAACAAGAGAAACTATTTTTTGAAAATTATAAATCATCAACTCCGAATTTCCTAACTGCATCATTTCACGATTAGAATATAAACAAAAGCTCATTTCGTTTAAATCATCTAATGATTCTACGGGGAACCAATTGCCTGAAACCGAAGACCCCGGCCAGCCTTTGGCCTTTTCCCATGGCACCACTAATTTATTCAACGCATCCTGAATATTCACCTGTGTGAAATTCAATCCCGTAGTAATGGCATCAAAATATTGGTCGGCTTCTGCCTCAGGAATTTCTTTTCCACTTTCGGAGATTCGCAATACGAGTTCACTTTGTACAAACAACCGATTATCCGCAAATCCGGAATATGGATAAGATCCTATGTCAGAAACCAGCGCTGTGGGAGGTTTTACAAAAACCGAAGGTAGTGATGACATCGTCTGGTCACGCTCCCGTTTATTCGTCAGGTAATTTTGTTCTATGCAAAAAATAGTCATTCTTGAATCTTCCGGATTTGAGTTAAAAAAATTGTTGTCATTATTAATGGATTTATTGACTGTAATAATTGATCAAATTACTGAAATACCGTTCCTGCTTTATTATTACTGCTCCCGGAACATTGGGAGCTTTTACACCTTTTCCTAAATGCAATTTCTCATCTACTATAATTCTTATCTCATCCCATAACCCTGCATTAATAAAAGAGGTTAGGGTTTTACTTCCGCCTTCTACCAATACACTATGGATATCCATTTCCCAAAGGGCAGGCAATAACGATTTAAGAACATCCTTTTCATCTATCTTCAGATAAATCAAATTATTTCGTTCCATATTTTTATGATCATTGGCAATAATCGTACATGCTTTATCATTAAATATCCCGTGAGTTTCGGGTACAACAAGTTTGCGATCGAGTAAGATCCGGGTAGGATTATTGCCGGGCCACAACCGGGTTGTAAGAACAGGATTATCGTTCAGTGCGGTACTTGTTCCAACCAATATAGCGGCCTCTTCACTCCGCCATTTATGCACCAGGCGATTACTATATTGATTACTTATATAAATACGTTCCTTCGATCCAGATCCTATAAAACCATCCATACTTTGCGCCCATTTCAAAATAATATAAGGTCGCTTTTTTTCATGAAATGTAAAAAACCGTTTGTTCAGTTGGCGACACTCTTCTTTAAGAACTCCCGTAACCACCTCAATGCCCGATTCCTGCATTCGTTTTATTCCTCTCCCCGACACCTCTGCATTCGAATCCACACATCCAACCACCACCTTTTTCACTTTCATCTTTACCAGCAAATCTGCACAGGGTGGCGTTTTACCAAAATGAGAACATGGTTCCAGAGAAACGTACATCGTGCTTTCGCTAATGAATTTTTCATCCTCCTCCTTTACACTGTTTATACAATTTACTTCGGCATGCGCCTGTCCGTATTGGGCATGATACCCTTCTCCAATAATTCGTTGATTATACACCAAAACTGCTCCTACCATCGGATTTGGGGCTGCATAACCAAAACCTAAAGTGGCCAGGCTGATGCATCTTTCCATAAAATGCTCTTCCGTCAAATCTTTAATTTTAAAATTACTGCACAAAATAATTAAGTTTGTGCGAATGACAATATCACAAGATTACAATGATTTCTGCACAGCTCTGGAAAAGATTTATCCTCCATCCGAATCTAAAAACATAACAGATTGGGTATTTGAAGTGGTAACAGGGAAAACCAAAAGTGAAAGACGACGCGATGAAGGAAGACATAAAAACCCCCAAAGTGATGTTCTATCTGCCGATCAGGGACATATATTAAAAAAATATTTGAACCAGTTATTGCAGCATACACCCGTTCAGTACGTGTTGGGCGAATCCTATTTTTATAAAAGAAGGTTTTATGTAAATGAGCATGTTTTAATTCCAAGACCGGAAACAGAAGAGCTCGTAGAATGGATTATCAATGAAATTAAACAGAGCGATCATTGGAAGAACACCACCATTCTGGACATCGGCACAGGTAGCGGCTGCATTCCTATAGTGCTGAAAAAAGAAGTTCCTGATTCCATTGTGCATGCCTTGGATGTAAGCAGCGATGCTCTGAAAGTAGCCCGCAAAAATGCCTCTGATCTGAAAGCAGAAATTGATTTTTCAGAAGTGAACTTCCTGGATGAAGATCAATGGAAAAAATTCAAAACTTTTGATATAGTGGTTAGTAATCCACCTTATATCCCTATTACAGAGAGTGCAAAACTGGATAAAAATGTCACAGATTTTGAGCCAGCGCTGGCCTTATTTGTAGAAGATAATGATCCGTTTATTTTTTATGAAAAAATAAGTCGCTTTGCACAAACCCATTTATCTTCAGATGGTAAGATATTTGTTGAAGTACATGAGGAATACGCTGATCATGTAAAGACGATCTTTGAAAAGAATGGATTCGCAGCCTTCATCAGAAAAGATATTTATGGGAAAGAAAGAATGATTAAAGCACAATTTCCATAAAATTAATTTAGGAGAAAATCCTCCTGAAAGAATCTCTTTTGTCGATCAAAAATGAGGATTCGATTGGAAATATTTCATACTAGCCATCCTCCTAAAAACTGAACAAACATCTGCTTTTAACACAAAGGATATATGGAATGGACTTCCTCTCTTCGATTACTTATCACTTACAGAAGCAGAAGTTGTAGCACCTAATTTTTTGGCCACTTGCATGATGCGGACAATATCGCCCCATTGAACAAGAGAATCTGCGTTGATTACCACTGCGGGTCTCGTCAAACTGTCTGTTACAGGTAAATGAGTTCGAAGCATTGATTCCAAAGAATCATATGGAATTTGTTGTTGACCTATAAAAATGCCTCTATTTTGATCAATACTTACAATGACACTTTGCTTTGCTTTGGCGTCACTGGAGGCCCGTGGGTTATTTACTTTAATCACATTTGGATTAGCCATGGTAGAAATGATCAAAAAGAAGAACATCAGGATGAATAGAATATCATTCAAAGGCCCTGTGTCCAGTTCAGTTTCATCACTTTTAAATCTTCTTCTTATACTCATTTTTGATTGGTATTTCGGGTTTCAGGGATCAGGGATCAGGTATCAGGGTCTTAAAATTTAGCTAACAGCCAACAGCCAACAGCCAACAGCTAACAGCTAACAGCCAACAGCTTTACCTGGTCGGTTCCTGTAAGATATCTGCAAACTCTGCGCTCGCAATTTCCATTTTATTCTCAATACGATTTATTTGCGCAGCCAAATAGCTGTGACCAATATAAGCTAATATACCAATAATCAATCCGGTAGCTGAAGTAATCATTTTTATATAAATACCATCTGCGATCGTGTTGGGAGTATATTCTGTACTTGCCGCAATTCCTTTGAAGAGCGCGAGCATTCCGATAATTGTTCCAAGAAATCCAAAAAGAGGAGCGATACGTGCTACAATGGAAATGATAGATAAGTTTTTTTCCAGTTTATACAATTCCAATACCCCTACATTATCCATACTTTTTTCAATAGCATCAATGGGTTTTCCGATACGCTGGATTCCTTTGTCGATAATTCGTGCAACCGGATTATCATTATTCTTGGAAAAGCTTCTGGCGGCGCTAACGTTTCCGCTCACCACATGGTCCCGGATAATGCGCATAAAGTTATTGTCGAGCTTAGCCGCTTTATTAATAGCTATTAATCTTTCGAAAAAGAAATATAGTGCCGCAACAAATAACAATCCCAGTGGAATCATTAAAACACCACCGCTTACTAATACTTCCCATAAGTTTTGTACCTGTGGAGCGGTTGCCTGCGTCATTGCAACGGAATCTGTCTGCAGAAAAAATAAGTTCATTGAAATTGGTTTGTTGACAAATATAAAATCTAATTTGATAAATGTAAGATGCTTAAAAAATGAATGACAAACTTTAACGTAATTGTTAAAAACGAATGGAAAAATAAAATCTGAAAAATCAGTCAGTTGGTTCTTTCCTTCAAAAAAAGCATTTTGTTTCTATAAACTATTTCTAAGTTTCCCGATGCACTTTATCCATTGAAAAAGCAGGGAGACATACGCTCCAGTATTCACAAGGTTTTTCATACGGATTAGAATACCTTACGCGGCTGCCTTTTTTTATTAAAATACTTTCACCGGCGTGAACTGTAATTTCTTCTCCATCTACTTCAAACAACTTT
>JBDSBN010000239.1:0-2962 GCA_039921585.1 Ginsengibacter sp.
ACTCCTCCACAAAAGGAAGTTGGTGCGCACTGTATGATTCCTTATCCGTGCGATTTTTAAGGGTTTTGCAACAAAGAAGTATTCCCCATGCAAACAATATCGACTGAAAATGCATCGGCTAATTTCAGCCTGAGTTCTACGATTAAAAATCTTCACTATCCGGTAAGGTTTTTATCACTTGATACATGGAGTTCGGCGGTGCCGCAATATGATGGGCATTGGCCCTATAAACAGGTTTGTTTTCAGTTTTCTATTCATATAATGTCAGCACCAGCACCCTGTGGCTCCCTGGAACATTTTTATTTTATAGAGGAAAAGATAAATACGCAACAGAAAGAATTTCTGGAAAGCTTGTTGAATTTTGCAGGAAAGGAGGGGAGCATCGTTGTTCATAATAGTTCCTTTGTCAAATATCATCTCCAGGAATTAAAAAAGAATTTTCCAACTCTCGTAAAAGAGATCAATTCTTTACAATTAAGAATAATCGAATTAAATCAACCCTTTCAAAAAGATTTTGTTTTGGAAGAAATTTTGGAAACAGATCTAAAGCAAGAAAAGCTTTTTAAAACTTTTCCTGTAGTTCATAACCAATCCATTTTGGAGCATTCCTCTGCTGCGGCTGCCTGGTTTAATTTAAGAAATGAGGTTGACAAAGAAAAAATAGCGCATGTCCGGAAATTATTAAGGGAGTATTGCGAAAAAAGCTCTCTTGCACTGGCTAAAGTAATTCAACATTATACGAAAGCATCAGTCTGAATCAGGTTTTGAAGAAACTGGGAAATCAATATTCTCCGTAAAGTATAGAGATGTGAATGAATAATAATCCGGTTTTGGAAGAGGATATTATTTTAAATAATCCATTTAACAGTCCATTTCAGATTCTTTCTTCCATTCATTTTTTAATAAAGAGTATAGTTTAAGATCAAGAAATTCATTGTTGACCAATTCGGCCTGTCGTAAAATGCCTTCGTATGTAAAGTTTAGTTTTTGTGGAATCGCCTGGCTTTTCAGGTTTTCGGTAGCAGCTTTTATTTCGATTCTATTCAAATCAAGGTTCGTAAATCCATAAGAGATCAATTTTTTGCATGCAGTTGTAATGATTCCATTTCCTTCGGCTTTTTTTATGAGCCAATATCCAATGGCTGCATTTTTATTTTGCAAATCAATATGGTTTATGCCTATTCTGCCTACTAATTCTTCTTTGTATATAATCACAAAGCTTACTTCTTTTTTAATGCGGTTTAGTGATTCGCAAATGTTTATATAGTTCTTAAAATCATTGACAGTTTGCATATTTGCGACCCATGGTAAAAACTTAGAAAGATGGTCTCGGTTGTTGTCAACTGCGAAAAATAAAGGCTCTGCGTGATTGTTATGTGTGCGTTCGAGACTTAATTCATCATTGATAGTTACGATCATAGTCTGCTTTTAAAGTTCTCTTAATAATATTTCATTTTTAATTTTTCTAGGGTTTATCCTTCAAACCTACATAGAATGATGGAATAGGTTTTTATTTTTTCAATATTTTTTAAGGATGTTGTTGAATGAAAATACGTCATGTTTATTATTAATTTATTGATCATATTTAGATTTTCTTTATTAATATTGCAGTAATTATTTATAAACCAAAATGTAAATAACTGCATTTAAAAATGGAGATTAAAAGTAGTACATATCACTTTTACCTGGTTATTTATGGAGGGAATTCACTGGCTCAAAAGATCGAAGGAGGAGTGTTTCCTGTACCAGAAGAACATGAAAAGGTGATTATTGAGATAGAAAATGAATATGCTCATTTGCAGAAAGACCTGTTTCATAATCCCAACAGGTATATGATTTTAAATCTTTTTGCAGGTCTGTATTTAGGGGTTGAGGATATGCAAGCCCTGAATAAGAAATTTCCACATGCAATCATTATTTCAAAAGTAGATCCAACTTCCATTTATATAAATTTCGAGAAAAACTCTCAGTTTGTGTATAAATATCTAATTTCTCAATGGCTTAGATTAAATACTCTGATCTAAGGTTTGCTTTTTTATCCGAAAAAATCTTTTTCTAGATTTCTCTTTTGCAGATGATTGCAGAAATGGTGTTTTATTTTAAAAAAGGGTTCTTACAAGCAAAGAAATATTCGTTTTATTTTACTGGTTTTTTGTTTTATCTAATGTTTACCTTTAGGTTGAAATGGATTAAAATTTGAGTATTCTTATTTTTGCTTTGAAGTATTTTTTCAAAGTATTTTGAAACTTTTAACGCCATTCATACTATTTCGTTCATTGCAAAGTGATGTGAAGAACTAATTTCGCCGTTTCCCAAAATGGTTCCGGAATAATCATAAAAAATCAAGAATGAGATTAAAATTTGACTTAAAGAAAATTGCAGTATTGCTTGTTTTTATATCAGCAGGAATTGCTTCCTGTGGAGATAAAAGCAACAAAGGCGGTTCTGGTACAGGTGCTCCTATGGTCAAACCGTTTGAAGTACTTGTTGTTCAACCACAAAAATTTACAGCCTATTCCGATTTTCCTGCCACTATTGAGGGAGAGGAAAATGTGGAAATTCGCCCCAAGATTGACGGATATATAGAAAGAATTTTTGTTGATGAGGGGGCATTTGTTCGGAAAGGTCAGGTTTTATTTAAAATAAGTGCTCCACAATATGAGCAGGAGGTGCGGACTGCACAGGCAAATATTCAGATAGCTGAAGCAAATGTAAAAGCAGCAGAAATGGAAGTCAACAAGGTGCGTCCCTTGGTTGAGAAAAACATTATCAGCAAATATGAACTTGAAACGACAGAATTTAACCTTCAGGCGAAACAAGCAGCCCTGGCCCAGGCCAGAGCGACACTTGTAAATGCGAAAACAAACATCGGATACACATCTGTAACGAGTCCGGTAAATGGAGTTGTTGGATTTCTTCCATATAAAATTGGAAGTCTGGTGAATAGTAACACAGCGCTTCC
>JBDSBN010000240.1:0-4998 GCA_039921585.1 Ginsengibacter sp.
GATAAACAGGCATTTACCCAAAGAAAAGATCGGGGAGAATTTGTTCGCGTAGCTCTCGTAGGTTATACCAATGTGGGTAAGTCCACGATTATGAATATCCTAAGCAAAAGCGATGTATTTGCTGAAAATAAATTGTTTGCCACCCTCGATACCACAACTCGTAAAGTGGTGATCGGCCATACTCCTTTCCTTTTAAGTGATACTGTAGGGTTTATCCGTAAACTTCCTCACCATCTTGTAGAAAGTTTTAAAAGCACTCTTGATGAAGTACGTGAGGCAGATATTTTATTACATGTAGTAGACATTTCTCATCCCCGGTATGAAGAACAATTAGCCGTTGTGAATAAAACTCTCCATGACCTGAAAAGTGATCAAAAGCCAATTATTACCATTTTTAATAAAATGGATCTGTATGAAGAAAAGACCTATGATGAATGGCTTGAACCGGAGGTGAAACAACAATTGTTAGAGGATCTAAAAAGTAAATGGCAGGAACAAACACAGGGAAAATGTTTGTTTATGTCAGCCACTGAAAAAACAAATATCGAAGGTCTTCGTCAAATCGTATTAAACAGTGTCCGGGAAATATACCAGATAAAATACCCTTATAAAACAGAGTATTTCTATTAAGAATGAAGTTGGAAAAACAATATCAATGGGTTAAAATTGCCAACGACATCGATGAGATCTCATTTTTAAAAAATGGCATTGCTGAAATCCATTTGCCAGAAAAAAATATATGCATCGCTGACACTTCGGATGGTCTCAGAGCTTTTGCTGCAACCTGTCCTCATGCGGGTGCAAGCCTGGCAGAAAGCGGAGAATTGGATTCGCGTGGCAATATAAATTGCTGTGTGCATAATTACCGGTTTAGCCTTAAACATGGCCGGGATCCTTTCAATGAATATTTTTTAAAAGTATTTCCGGTTAAAGTGGAGCATGATGGAATTTATGTGGGGTTGTAGTTTTTACTATATCCGAATTTTTCAAAACAATTCGCGTCACTTATTTCCCTTCTTTAAAACAAACTTTGCTGCACCATCATTTGCCTTGCAAGAATAACTTTTTGAGGGTCTTCAGCTCCAATAAAATAAACGGGCGTTTCCATATCCCTTGAGGCTACCACGATCTCAATTCCATTGCAATCTGTTTTAAATAAATTTTCTACCAATTTCGGGCAATTATTATTTTTTGAAAGATGCGCCAGGAAGAGGTGACTCATATTTGCCGGACGATTTTGTTTAAATACCTCTAAGGCTTGTTTATTGGATAAATGACCGTTTCCACCCCGGATTCTCTGTTTCAGAAAGTATGGATAATTTCCGGCGTCAAGCATCTCATCATCATAATTGGCTTCCAGGAAAGCGGCATCGCAAATTTTAAAGTGATTGATCAGGTTCGCACAAGGAACGCCAATATCTGTAAATACTCCTACATGAACATTTCCGTGATTGATCACAAAACTGTATGGATCGCAGGCATCATGGGCTTTTTTAAAAGAGGTAATAATTAAACTTCCAATAACAATTTTCTCTGCCGGATCAAAATAGATGACCGGGTTGTTTTCGCTGGATATATTTGAAGCATGTGCTGTTTGTTCGGTTGCATAAACAGGGATCTGGTATTTCTTTGCCAATACATGCACCCCTCGTATATGATCCGAATGTTCGTGTGAAATAAGAATCGCTTTTACAGAATGAATATCCAACTTCAGCCGCTTCATTCTTTTTTCTATTTCCCGGCAGGAAATTCCTGCATCTATCAATACAGCTTCATTCTGATTGGCTATATAATAACAGTTACCATTACTTCCGGAAGCCAATGATGTAATAAATAAAGACATTCCTGCAAAGGAAAGAGTTTTTTAAGAGGATGGGCCATGATGTGGAAAAAGATTTACTGAATTAACAGGTTAGATCGAAAGATTAAAAGAACCAACTTTAAAAGACATGTTGTAAATTGTTTTTACAGATGATTATAGATAAGTGCATATTAAAACAGAATGATTATCCTCCTATTTATAAAAAAAGTAAATTCAGTCTATAAGAAGTCGGCATGCAATTTTGATTAATCTCTAAAAAACATCCAATGTTCTACATTGACATCCATACCCATGCCTATAAACCTCATGAAAACGTGGTGTGCATAGAAAATGTACTCACCAATTTCAATGAAATTCCCGGGGAACGTCCCATCAGCGCTGGTCTGCACCCCTGGTATTTAAAAAATGCAGAAGAAGAGTTAAGCCAACTACAAAGCATCTGTCACCAACAAAACGTAGTTGCTATTGGGGAATGTGGCCTGGATCGGTTAGCTGAAACGGATTGGGACAGGCAGGTAACCTATTTTGAAGCACAATTGGATTTGGCAACATCCTTAAATAAACCCGTTATTATTCATTGCGTCAGGGCATTTGCGGAAACAATGGGGATGTTAAAAGGAATTACTGTTCCGGTTATCTTTCATGGGGTAAATAAAAAACTATCCGCCATAGAACCCCTTATTGAAAATGGCTATTTTCTTTCCTTCGGAAAAGCGATCCTTCAACCAAGCGAAACGATCATACATACATTGAGGGCCGTTCCGCCCGCACAATTATTTCTGGAAACGGATGATTCGGAAGCAACTATACAAGATATCTATAAAACTGCCGCGGGGATTAGGAATGTTTCTGAAAATGAAATTGCTTTGCAGCTTCAGAAAAATTACCATTCTATTTTTAATTATGGAGGACACTAACTGGCTATCACGCACCACCGTTTTGATCGGAGAAGAAAGGTTGCAAAAATTAATTCAGGCGCATGTGGCAGTCATTGGCCTGGGAGGAGTAGGATCTTTTGCTGCGGAATTTATTTGTCGGAGTGGTGTGGGTACTATGACGATTGTTGATGGTGATGTGGTGGATGCTACCAACAGAAACCGGCAGTTACCGGCGCTCTCGACAAACCATGGTGAAAGCAAAGCAGATATCATGGCAGAGCGGTTAAAAGCCATTAATCCGGAATTGACACTTCATGTGATCAAAACATTTATCAATCCGGAGGAAGTAGAAACCATCCTGGATGCTGCTTCATACAGTTATATTATTGATGCCATTGATAGCATTACGCCAAAAGTGACTTTTTTAACGGAGGCTGTTAAACGCGGAATTCCGATGATCAGTTCGATGGGCGCCGGAGGTAAATTTGATCCTACTTTGTTAAAAGTGGTGGACATTTCAAAAACCATAAACTGCCCTTTTGCCGAGCAGATACGAAAAAATTTGAAAAAAGCGGGTATTTACAAAGGTATAAAAACAGTATTTTCTCCAGAACTTCCGGTAAAAGAATCCCTGATGTACACCGATGGTAAAAATTTTAAAAAATCCGCCTATGGAACAATGTCTTACCTGCCTGCTACATTTGGGAGTGTTTGTGCATCGGTGGTGATCCGGGATTTGATGGGGAGGTAAATTCCATTATTTGTGAATTATTCCCATTCTTTAAAATCGAGGATTCATAAGATCAAAATGAATACACCTGATGAAAATGAAAGTGGAGTAAATGAAGGAATTCAGTCGTACTTTTTTTTAGGTTCAACCCTCAAATATAATTAATTATCGAAAGTTTTGTGTTGTCAGAATTCAGGTATTATTGTTCTCTTATTCGATCAATTTGATCCAGGAGTGAATCTGATATGCCGGTTTCTGACTTTCTAAAAAACATCTTATTGCTTTTTATAATGTTCTCAAAGTCAGCTTCAACTAATATTTTCATTTGGTCTCTATATTCCAAATACTGCAATGGAGATAATTTTTCAAAAGCAGAGTCTCCGGGGAGAGATAGAGCAAAATTCTTCGGCATTCTAATGGCATTATCAGCAAACCTGGAGTTGAAAACAATAGTATGAATACAAAGTTCATCGGGAACGAAAGTTGTAGAGATATATCGTAAGAATTTTTTCTCCTTACAAAGGCTTTCATATACATATTTGGCACAGTCATAAGTGATCGCGTACCATCCGCTGCCAAAATATATATCCGAAGTTATTCCATTTAAAGACGTAACATTTCTCTTTTTAAAATTTAATTTAAAAACACTTGTAACTTTTTTTATGATTTTAATTACTATTGGGTTGCTTATTAAAAATGGATGATCAATAAAATAATACTTATTAATTCGATAAATCTCTTCTGGCTCCTCATGAGAAATATTTTGTCCGGTAATAAATTCTTTTGTTGGATTTTTTTCAAACACCTCATGGATTCTTTGATTAGAATAAATAGGATAGTCTAGTCCATTGATACAAACGATTCGTTTGTATTTAATTCCAGAATTTAAGATTGCACCTAACATTTCTTTGTCTGAAAGAACTTGGGAATATCCACCCCATGTAACTATATATTTGTTTACAAAGTATACTTCTTTTTGAAGTGATGAAAGTGCTTTTCTAAATGGTTCAAGATCAACCTTTTTATCTATATGGATATAAAAATCTGAATGAAAATTCAGTGCACTCACTAATCTGCTGAGGTGCATCGGATCTTTGTAAGCCTGTATAATATAAGCTATTTTCTCCATAAGGAATTTAATTGATAGTGGTTATGACTTCTCATTTAATTCTAGGTGACGCCATTTTTTATGAAAAATAATTTCCTGCTTTAAATTCAACAACTGTAAAATAAATCATTAATTCCATATTACATAAAATACGCCTTTATAAACGATCCAAACAGTCCTTAATTAGCGCAAGGTTAGGTTTTTTATATTAACGCAAGCGTCCCGCTTGTGTTGTTTAAGCAGGAAGACGTCCTATTTACTTTAAAAGCTGGAAATATAAATTTCATGATCAGGATAAACTGTATTTTATTTCATTTGCCACGGTGCATTGCCTGCCCGACTAGATCATTCGGGCGGGGATAGATGTTTTTGTAAGGGAAGAATACATGACTGTAATGATGGACTCTTTTAAATTTTGCCAGGAAAAGAAAGGACTTGAAACTTATGGATGGTGCTGCCG
>JBDSBN010000241.1:0-4645 GCA_039921585.1 Ginsengibacter sp.
AAGTTTAGATGCATCATCCGGATTGTCGCCTGTTTTCCCATCTCCATATACATCCAGAGCCATAGCCACATATCCTAATTCAGCCAATTGTTTTGCCCGGCTTCGGGAATAATCATTTAATCCCCACCACTCCGGCAATATCAGAATCCCTGGTCTTTTCCCTTCCTTGCTTTCATCCCAGGTAATATATGCTTCATAGGTTTTGCCATCGGATTCATAGGTTGTTTTTTCTTCTTTAATATTTCCCGCACCACTGTTTGTGGTATTACTCTGATTATTATTGAAAGAAGATGCCGCAAGCGACATAAAAATTAAACTCATAGTGATTGATTTTTTAGTTCCTAAATTTTTTTTGTGTGGTTAATATAATGAATTTTAAGAAAAGTATTTTCTGTTTTAGCTCTTTTTTGGAGAAGGCTATTTATTAGGAGGATAAAGTGCCTGAATTCTTTTTTGAACAAATGCGCGGCCATTTTCATAAAAAAGTTGTTCTGCAAATCTGTTCACATTAAAACTGCGTGGGAGTTTGACCATAGCGGAATTATTCCCCGCAAATGAATTAAACGATTGCTTAAACTGCGTTTTTAAATCATGTAATGAGCCTACATTCGGGCAACACCAAACCGGGTCTATTATGCCATCAAAATCGGACCCGATGCATAATTGAGTAAGCGCTTTTTCAAAATCATATTTATTGTCAATGACCACTTTCATGTAATGTAAAACTTGCTGCATGAAATGGCATAAATGATAAAAACCAATTCGCGGCAGAACCACCCCACCTTGCATGACCTCCTGTGTTGTGATGCAATGGAAATCGGTCATTTTTTTACCCAGCCTTCTCTTTGTGAAATAAACATCTTTTTCTGCGTTGGAAATATATTCCTCTTCGAAGGCAAGTTCATTTAAATTCGGCGATCGGTTAGTAGAATCAGTATATCCCAAAATTCTTTTATCCAGACTTAAACCAATCAGGCCATCTGAATTTATAATAGCCAGGATATCTTCATCGTACAGATTAATACTACTTGGATTAAAAGAAGTAAAAAAATCGAGCATTTCATATTTTTTGGGTTTTCCCCAAAGTAAATAGCTGAATTTTTTTCCGGATACTTTTTGCGCATTGATGTAGTCTGGTATATCACTATACGAAATGCCCGTAAATGCTCCATGCGAACAAATAAGTGGTTGCAGGTTCTTTGATAAGTCTTTTGATTTTCGAAGTGATTCTATGAACATGCGCCGGGCTGCAAGACTCATGTGTTTTAAATCTATCAGGATATTGTTTTTATAACAATGCTCAATCAATTTTAATCCTCCATTGGTGATTCTGTCTCCTGTTGGTTTAAAATCTTCTGTAGAAACAAACTGGATCCCATATGCATGATTGCATAACGGATATTGCTCCAGATGGGTGAGATTGATAGATATCAGGGGGATTTTTGCACGTAATTTATTTAGATTTTCAATCAGCTCATCCGGGTTCATTTTGTTTTTATCCAGGGTGTCGGAAATAGAGTGGCAACCTTCAATACTAAATACAACATATATGGTGTCTCGGGCATTTTCATCATAAGGAACATCCTTTCCTAATGGGATAACTTTCTTGTTCGGTAATCCAAATTTTTCCGGATGTAGCAATACATCCAAATCTTCCATAATCAGGTCTGGGTAAGGCTTTAAGGTGCCATTGTTTATTTTTTCAAGTCTTTTTGGATTCAGATAAGTTTGTAAAGTTCCCTTAGCCTGATCAAGAATTAATTTGGAGGAAGAAATTCCTTTTTCCGGAACATATAATGCAATGCAAACTAGAACTGCACGAGCTTCCTGGATCATTTTAAGATTGGCTTGAGAACCTAAAATGTATTCAAAATCTGTACACCACCTCAATATCCAGGGGATCTTTTTTATATCAATATTTTCCCAGGGATTGGTTTTGTTATCCGCTTCGGAAAACATAGATTTTAAAGTAGGGTGTAGGTGAAAGTCAAAGTAGGACATAATGATGAGTTTAAACTGTGAAGGGTTAGCTGTCAATCAAGAGTCGGAAACAATCTGTTACAATCTACAAAATAAAATTTACAAGTGCATTCCTGAAACTAAAAATTACGGAGGAAATTAAAATCTTTTAATCTTGATATTTTTATACCAAACATCATCTCCATGGTCTTGTAAAGCGATTTTTCCGCTTCTGTATTTTCCAAAACCAGGCATGTCTTTAAATTTGCTGATGGCAACCATTTCATTCCATTGTTCATCCCATATTTTGGTAGAAAGAACGTGTTCTCCATTCATATAAAAATCCAACTGTCCGTTAAGGGATTTTATCTCCACCTGATTCCATTCGCCCTGAGGTTTTACTGCATCTTTGGCCGCAATAAGATCATATAAGTCACCTGCCCGATGCGTATATATTTTTGCATCGTTATGTCCTAAGCGGGTGGGAGTGCCATTATCCAAAACCTGCATCTCTAAACCGGTTTGATAAGTGGCTCCGTATTTAGAGGGTTCCTCATGGATATAAAAGATAATTCCGCTATTGCCTTTCGGACTGATTTTCCAATCTAATTTTAGATGGAAATTGCTGTACTCGTTGTTTGTAACCAGATCTCCACTTTCTTCTTTCGGAAGGTTCTGTTTGTTTTTTGCATTCAGATAAATTGCTCCATTATTTATGGTCCAAACTTTTCCCGCAGCATTTTTTCCATAGGAATGCCATCCATTTAATGACTGTCCGTCGAAAAGTAATTCCCATCCATCAGCGGCTTCTGTTTTGCTTAATAGGTTGTCATTTGTATTCATGGTGTTGGATTTAGAGGTATTACAACCAATTGCAAAAACAAGGGCAAACATCCAGGTTAAGTGGTGGTTCATTTAATTGTATTTAGAACTTTAAATTAATGATTGTTTTTTAAAGCTTTCAGGCTTTAATTTAAATAAAGAGAAGATTCATGTACAACTTCCCCAAAATAAATAATAATGTAACGAAGTACTATTTTAGTCCCAATATCTTTTTATTGATTTCTTCATCTTTCACGGTAGCAGCAAAATCATCAAAAGCTTTATCTGTTACATGAATAATGTTTTTCCGGATAAATTCTGATCCCTCTCTGGCTCCGTCTTCCTGATTTTTTATACAACATTCCCATTCCATCACAGCCCAGCCATCAAACCCATATTCAGTCAGTTTGCTGAATATTCTTTTAAAATCAACCTGCCCATCTCCAGGGGAACGGTATCGACCTGCTCTCTTAAGCCATGGTTGATATCCCCCAAAAGTACCTTGCTTGCCGGTGGCATTAAATTCTGCATCCTTTACATGAAACGCTTTAATGCGCTCATGATAAAAATCGATGTATTGAATATAATCCAGGCATTGTAACACAAAATGAGATGGGTCGTATAACAAACATGCCCTGGGATGATTCTTTACTTCCGCTAAAAACATTTCATATGTTTCGCCATCAAACAAATCTTCACCCGGATGAATTTCGTAACAAATATCTACTCCGCACTCATCAAACTCATTTAAAATGGGTAACCATCTTTTGCCAAGTTCTTTAAATCCTTCTTCCACTAATCCCTGCGGACGCTGTGGCCATGGATGAAATGTATGCCATAGCAAGGATCCACTAAATGTAGCATGTGCTTTTAATCCCAGATTTTTCGAAGCCTGTGCAGCATATTTTAATTGTTGAACGGCCCATTTGGTTCTTTCAGCAGGATTGTTTCGGTATTGTTCCGGTGCAAATCCATCAAATAAAAGGTCGTAAGCAGGATTTACTGCAACGAGTTGCCCCTGCAGATGTGTGGATAATTCGGTGATCTCCAAACCGTACTCTTTGATGCGTCCATTTAATTCGTCTGCATAAGTTTTATTTTCCGCTGCTTTTTTTAAATCGATAAATCGCTCGTCCAATGTGGGAATTTGCAAGCCGGTAAATCCTAAGTCTTTTGCCCATTGGCAAATATTATCTAAAGAATTAAAAGGTGCTTTATCACTAATGAATTGGGCTAAAAATACACCGGGTCCTTTTATAGTTTTCATATTATTATGTTGTGTGTGTTATGCGTTTCTTTTGCAGAATTGGTGATAACTACATCAGTTAAACATTGAATTTTGTCCATTTCTCTGTTGACTTTCCGGAAGCAACTACATTTTCAATAAAAGCCATTCCTCTAACTCCATCTTCTACATCCGGAAAGTCCAGCATTTCAGGCTCCGGTTTTTTCCCTTCCATTTTCGATAGAAGTGTTAAGGCAAAATTGCGGTAAATGTTTGCAAAGGCTTCGATATACCCTTCCGGATGCCCACCGGGTGTACGACAATTATGAGTTGCATAGCTGCTGAGGATATCGGAATAACCTGCGCCAGCTCTCAAAATTTCCGTTGGCTTGTGCAGCCATTTTACGAGTAGCGTATTTGGTTCCTGCTGCTGCCACTCAATTCCCCCTTTTTCTCCGTATACTTTTATTTTTAAATTGTTTTCTTCACCCGCAGCAATTTGAGTTGCCGTTAAAATCCCTGAAACTTCCTTTTCAAACTTCAGTAAAACATTTCCGTCATCATCTAAATTTCTACCTGGTACAACAGTATTCAGATCAGCGCACAAATAAGTAATTTTTAATCCGGAAACATATTCGG